>JANPMR010000077.1:0-4196 GCA_031427055.1 Rubrivivax sp. | reverse complement strand
TCCGAGCTTTCCGGCGGCCAGCAGCAGCGCGTGGCGCTGGCACGTTCGCTGGTGCTCGAGCCCAGCGTGCTGCTGTTCGACGAGCCATTGAGCAACCTCGACGCCCGCCTGCGCCGCAGCATGCGCGAGGAGATCCGCGCCTTGCAACAGCGCCTGAAGCTCACCGTGGCCTATGTCACCCACGATCAGGCCGAGGCACTGGCCGTCAGCGACCAGGTCATCGTCATGAACGCCGGCCTCATCGCGCAGGCCGGCACGCCGCGCCAGCTCTACGAAGAGCCGGCCACCGAATTCGTGGCCGGCTTCATCGGCGAGGCGATGCTGTTTGCAGCCCGCGCCGACGGTGACAGTCAAGTCTGGCTGGGCCCGCTGGCGGTGCCGGCGCGCCGTTTGCTGGCCGCCGGCAGCGTCAAGGTGGCCGTGCGGCCCGAGGCCTGGCGCCTGCAGCCACCCGGCCCCAACGCCCTGCCCGCCACGCTGGTGAAGCGTGCCTACCTGGGTGGCTTCATGGAGCTGACACTGGCCACCGAGCTGGGTGAAATCTTCGTCGTCTCGCCCCTTGTGGCGCGCGACTGGCCGCTGGGCGAAGCCTTCGGCCTCACGCTGGCCGCCAACGGCGTGTTCGTCGTCGAGTAGCCGCGAACCCCCCGCTACAGGGGCAGCTCGATACGCAGGTCGCGCCAGCGCACGACCGCCGACTTTGGCGTGATGCGTTCAAGCACCACGCCCGGCGCGGCGGCTTCACCTTCGTGCACGACCTGGCCGTTGACGATGACGAAGCGCTGCGCCACGCTGTCCGACCAGATCGAGCCGCCCACCACCAGCGGCGGCAGCTCGCGGCGCTGATCGGCGCTCAGGCTGGCCAGCGGGGTCGGCGCAGGCTCGGCACGCGGTGGCGCTGCAGCGGGCGGCACCACCATCGGCGGCGGCGGCGGCGCGATTACAGCCGCCACGGGCGCCGGCATGTCGATGACGGGCGCGGGTGCGGCCGACACCACCACCGGCATCGGCGGCGCAGCGGCGGGCATCGGCGGCGCCATGGCGGGCACCGCCGCGGTCGGCGGGGCCGCCTGCACCACGGCCACCGGCGCTGCGGGCGGCCGCAGCCACAGCACCGCCACCCCCAGTGCGATCACGGCGACGGCTGCCACGGCCCAGGCCCAGGCCGGCAGGCGCGCCGGCGCATCGGCGTCGGCCGGCGCGAGGGCCGGCTGCGCGGAGAGCCCGGGCACCTGCCCGCGTTGGCGGTCGGCTTCGGCACGGCGCAGGGCATCGAGGATGTAGGACATGGGGATTCAGCGCGCGGCGGCGGCCTCCAGGCGGGGTTCGTCCACCGCGGCAACGCGGTTGAGCAGCATCAGCGTCAGTGGGCCGGCCACGCCATCGCTGGGCAGGCCCTGCACGAGCTGGAATGCGGCCACCCGGTCACGCAGTTCGCGGCCGGCACTGCCGGGGTCGGCGCTGGCGAGCTGTTGCTCGATCCAGGCGCGGGCTTCGGGGGCGTTGCCACCCGATCGCCAGCCCGGCGGGGTGCGCCAGAAAGTGGAGAAATCACCGCGCCAGACCGCAGCCAAGGCCGGCAGGGCGAGCACGAAACGCTCGCTGCCGGCCAGCAGCGTGGCCTGCCGTTCGTCCACCGCCACCAGCACGGCGTGACGTGCGCTGCCGTCGGCGCCGCGCAGTGCCACGATGCCCGGCCGGCCCAGCTGGCGCACGGCCGCCAGCCCGCCGGCGCGGCTGCTGAAACAGGCCAGCCGCGCCTGCTCGGCGGCCTTGCAGGGATCGCCTTCGCCGATGGACACGCTCCAGCGCAGAGCAAGCTCGCGCCAGGCGGTGGCGGGGTCGCTGCGCGCCGCGGCGAGCAGCGCGCGCGCGTCGGCGGCGGGCGGCGCCGACACCGGGGCCGCCGCCGACGCCGAGGCTGCCGAGGCCACAGCCCCGGGCCCCAGTGCCACGGGCGCGACGGGCGTGACGGGCGTCACGGACGCCACGCCTGGGGCCTTGGGCGATGCCGCCTTCGCCACCGCGTCGGACACCGGGCGGGCGGGCAGCCAGACCGCGGCCGCGGTGATCGCTGCCAGCGCCACCACCACCACGGCGGCTGCCACCAGGCCGGCACGGCGCGCGGCCGGGCCCACGTCGAACACCTCGCGCGCGGCCTGCTCCACAGTGCGCCGGCCCACGCGTGATCGACCCTGCGAATAGGCGCCCAGCAGTGCGCGGTCGGCCAGCAGGTTGACGCGCCGCGGCACGCCGCCCGCCAGGCGATGAATCGCCTTGTGCGCCGCAGCGTCGAAGGGCGACGCGCCGCGCAGCCCGGCCACCGAAAGCCGATGCGCCAGGTACTGCCGCGTCTCGTTGCTTGAGAGCGGCCCCAGGTGGTAGCGCGCGATGACGCGCTGCGCCAGCTGCTCGAGCCCCGGCTGCGCCAGCATCGTGCGCAGCTCGGGCTGGCCGATGAGCACGATCTGCAGCAGCTTGCGCTCGGTGGTCTCGAGGTTGGTCAGCAAGCGCAATTGCTCCAGCACCTCGGCGCTCAGGCTCTGCGCCTCGTCGATCACCAGCAGCGCCTGGCGGCCCTGGGCGTGCGCGTCGAGCAAGAAAGCATTGAGCGCGTCGACATGCGACTTCAGACTGCCCACATCCGCGGGCGGCGCGATGGCGAACTCGGCACACACCGTCTGCAGCAGCTCGAGCACCGTGAGCTTGGGGTTGAAGACGTAGGCGACCACGCAGTGCGGTGGCACCTGCTCTAAAAAGCAGCGCCCGACGGTCGTCTTGCCGGCCCCGATTTCGCCCGTCAGCAGCACAAAGCCGCCGCCCCCGCCCACGCCATACAGCAGGTGCGCCAACGCCTCGCGATGGCGCTCGCTCATGAACAGAAAGCGCGGGTCGGGAGCGATCGAAAAGGGCTCGCCAACAAGGCCGAAGTGCGGCGCGTACATGGGCGGACGATAGCAAGGCGGGCTGCGGCAGCGCGCGGCCCTTGCCAGGCGCTGCGGTTTGCATCGCGTGGGCGCCTGGGGCTCGGCTGCGCGGCCGGTCACCCGTGCCGTCGCGAGGGTGGAAGTTTTGGTCGGAGAACAAAAACCCGCCGAAGGCTCACGACTCGCACGACACAACGATGGCAACGACAGCCAATTCGACCTGCTGGTCACGCTGCCCGACAACATCGGCACCAAAGTCGACCTGCGGGTCACACTGTCCGAGACCATCAAGACCACCGAACCCCAGCTGACCTGGCGCAGGCACACGGCAAGGCAATGGCCGACGCGCCTCGACGGGCAAGCTTGAACGCAGGCACAGCCGTCAGACCCGGAGCCGCACGATGATTGCTGAAGACACCATTCGCGAAGCAGTGAGTCGGCTTGCTGCCGACCCGTTGCCGCGACGCATCATCCTGTTTGGCTCACAGGCACGGGGCGATGCCGACGCGGGGTCGGACATCGACTTGCTGGTGATCGAATCCGAGGTGCCCGACCGTGCCGCCGAGAGGGTTCGCCTGCGACGGCTGTTGGGCCGTTTGCCGGCAGCCTTCGACGTGCTGGTCTACACGCAGGCCGAATTGGATCACTGGGGCAAGGAGCCGGGCTCGGCCCTGTACTGGGCACTCAAGGAAGGCAAGGTGTTGCATGGCTGACACTCTGGCGACCATGATGCTGCGCACGGCAGCCATTGACATCGCCGCGTGCAAGGCCCTTCATGCGGCACCCGACAGCAACGTCGACACGGCCTGATCGTGCTGTGCGCTTGCTGCTCAACGCGCCGTCGTCACCATCACGGCCCGCTGCTCGACCCCGACGGCTACACCGTGGTGCTCGCGAGCCCGCTCGATGCAGCCGCTTGACGCGCGCCGCGGTCGGCTGGCGGCCATCGCGGTGTCGGCCGTCGTCGCCCTGCTGGCGGCCTGCGCGGTGCTACCCGACTCGGCCGACCCGGCGTCCGACGCGCCCACCGCCCGCGCCGCCCACGCCGGTTTCACGCCGCCGTTCAAGGACGCGCCCAGCTACGCAGCGGCGCTGACGCGCTGGCAGGGCGCCGACGATGTCAACGACTGGATCGGCGCGCGCTTTCAGTACGACATGGCGTGCGCCCTGCTGCTGTCCGAGTCGCAGCGCCAGCGCAACGCCCGCCTGGCCATCACCGCGCCGGCGGCCTTTTTCGACGCGCGGCAAGGGGTCTGTCGGGCTTTGCAG
>JANPMR010000076.1:0-4972 GCA_031427055.1 Rubrivivax sp. | reverse complement strand
ACGCGAAAGCCGTACAGCGAATCGGCCACGCCGGCGCCCAGGGTCTCGAGGTTGGTCCACCAGTTGCTCACGCGGCGGCCACGCACGCGCAGCAGCGGCGCACTGGCATCGAACACCGGGCGGCCCAGGATCATGGCCTCGGGCCGCGCCTGCGAGGCCTGCATGAAGGCCGGGATGAGGTCGGCAGGATGCTGGCCGTCAGAGTCCATCGTCAGCACGTGGCTGTAGCCCGCGGCCGTGGCCTGCTCCAGCCCATGCAGCACCGCCGCGCCCTTGCCCTGGTTGGTGGGCAGCGCCCACACGCGCAAGCCGGGGTCCGCCGCCGCCAGCGCTTGCAAGCCGGTTGCGGTGCCGTCCGTGCTGCCGTCGACCACCACCCACACGGGGCACCACTGCGCGCGCGCCGCGGCCACCGTCTCGTAGACCTTGGCGCCGGTGTTGTAGCTGGGGATCAGCACCAGATGGCTGGCCGAGCTTTGCATCGACGTCATGGCGCGGGGCCCTGGGGTGGCGGCGCCGAGTGCAACGCGCCGGTGAAGTAGGCCTCGATCTCGGCACACGCGGCTTGATGGTTGACCGGCGGCTCGAATCGACGGCCCATGCGCACCGCAAACCGGATCGGCAAGGGCGGCAGCCGCCAAAGCGGCCAGCCCTTGCCCAGGTAGGGCGAGTCGGTGTCGATGAACACGGTCTGAATGGGCGCGCTGGCGCGCTTGGCGATGAGTGTGAAGCTGGCGTGGAAGGCGCCCAGCGGTGAATCGGCGCGCGCTATCGTGCGTGTGCCTTCGGGAAACATCACCAACTGGCCACCGCCGCGCAGGTCGGCCACGGCGCAATTGACCATGCCAAAGGCCGAGTCGTTGCGGATGTAGCGCGCCAGCCGCGCACCCGGCCCGAGCAGCGGGTTGCGCACCAGGCTGGCCTTCATGATGCAGGCACTGCGGGGCAGGCGCGCCACCAGCATCACGGCGTCGAGCAGGCTGGGATGGTTGGCCACGATGACCAGGCCGGGCTCGTCGCGCAGGGCATCCAGCACGTCGGCGTCGAGCCGGATCATTCCGCTCAACGCGGCCACACGCCAGAAGATGCGGTAGCCGTAGGCAATCGCGGCACGGCCCAGACGCAGGCCTGTCCTGCGCGGCAGCAGCGGGTACAACACCAACGCGACGAGGTTCCAGGCGGCCGACATCAGGCCGAGCAGCAGCAGTTGCAACTGCAAGGCGAGCCAGGCCAATGGGCACAGCACGCGCGCCAGCAAACGCACGCGCAAGCGCTCCGGCAAGCGCTCCGGCAAGCGCTCCGGCAAGCGCACCGCCGCGCTGCGCTGATCGGCGCCTGCGGCCGGCGGTTCAGCGCCGGTCGGCAACGCGCTCATCCGAGACCTTGAAGACCCAACTCGCCGCCACACCCAAGGTGAGATTGCTGCGTTGTGTGACCAGCGGGCTGGCAGCGAAGGCGGCGCCGGCGACGCTGTCGGCCCGCAAGAATCCGGCCAGCCACCAGTCGCCGATGCGGCGCGAGGCGCTGGCCGTGGCGCCCCAGCCGGCAAAGCCGCTGCTGGCGCGGTAGGCCGGCCGCGTGACGCTGGCGTAGCGCGGGTCGACGCCGTAGAAGTAGCCGTGGTAGCGGCGCGAGGCGGCGAGCGGGCCGCCCTGCAAGCCGATGCTCCAGCCGTTCAGGTCAAGGTCGAGGTTGATCACCGGCGTGGCGGTGAAGCCGATTTCACGTACCGGCGAGCGCAGCGTGACCACGCCGCGCACGGGCACGCGCAGGTCGAGCTTCCAGCCCATGCCCTTGGCCAGCATCATGTTCAGGTTGGGGCCGATCTCGAGCGTGGCCTGCAGGTCGGGCATGCCGGCGCGTGCACGGTTGCTGGCGCTGCGGGCCGGCGGGCTGGCGTCCAGGCTGATGTCGAAGTCGAGCCGCTCGCCGTCCAGCAGCACGGCACGCGTGCCGTCGCGGTCGGATCTGAACATCTGGCCGCGGTAGACCAGGTAAGGCACGGGCAGCAGCCAGTCGTGGCTTTGCTCGCTGCCACGGTAGTGCGGCACGCGCAGGCTTGCCAGGCCCATCCCGATCTCCCACAAGGGCTGGTCAGCGTGGGCCGGGGCCATCAACAGCGTGGCGGCTGCGATCAAGGCCGCCGGCACGGCCAGCAGGCGCCTGAGCGTGGCGGCGACCCGTTCGACACTCTGGAAGGCGCCCATGACGAGCGCGTCGCAAATGGCGGGCTTGTCAGGCAGGGATGCGCGGGTCGTCGCCAGGGTCATGGAAGTTCGATGGCGTCAGCAGGAAGGGGTGAATCGGCGGGTCGACGCCCACCACACTTGCCGCCGGGCATTGCGGCCTGCGGGTGCGCCAATTATCCCCAATCGGCCCGCGGTGGCCGCCAAACGTGCGGCGCCGCAACGCTTGCCGCCGCGCCAATGAGACACACGCATCGGAATGGTAGGCTCGCCAGGACACGGCCCCAAGCGGGATGCGCATTGCCACCCACAACCCGCCTCGACATCCATCCGCCCAAGCCGCAGGCCGGCGCCGCGCTGCTTGGCGGGTGGTCAGAGCTTTGGCTACGGATGCAATGGCGCTTCTGGCTCAAGCTGCTGGGGGTGTCGGGCTTCACGTGGCTCTTCTTCCTGGGCTACTTTCATACCCTGCGTCACCCGGTGCGGCCGGTGTTCGAGATGCCGCTGACGGCGCTCGACCACGCCATCAGCGCGCAGCCGGCGATGCTGGCCGCCTACGTCTCGCTGTGGGTCTACGTCGGCATCCCCACCGGGCTGCTGCTGAGCCTGCGCGAGATGATCATCCACGGCCTGTGGGCCGCCGCCATGTGCGCCGTCGGCCTGCTGTGCTTCTACCTCGTGCCCACCGCAGTGCCGCGGCCGGACGCGCTGGCCGATCTGGCGCAGCACACCGGCTTCGCGCTGCTGCAAGGCGTTGACGCCGCGGGCAACGCCTGCCCGTCAATGCACGTGGCCTCGGCGCTGTTCTCGGCGGTCTGGATCGATCGGATGCTGCGCGACATGGGCCGCGCGCTGCGGCCGCTGCGCTTGATCAACGTCACATGGCTGCTGCTCATCGTGTACTCGACCTTGGCCATCAAGCAGCACGTGGCCTACGACGTGCTGGGCGGCGCCGTGCTGGGGCTGGTCTTTGCGGTGCTGTCGCTGCGCTGGTTTCCGCGCAGCGCGACCTGGCCGGCCGGGGGCGGTCGATAGAATCCGCGCTCCCCTTGTTGCGGCGCGCGCATGGCCACCAATCCCAAAGACAGCACCGCCCCACCGGCCTCGAACTTCCTGCGCGGCATCATCGAGCGCGATCTCGAAGCCGGCACTTTGGCTGGCCGCCACTTTGGCGGCAGCCCGGGTGACGCCGCGCATCACGCCGCCGGCGCGAGCGACCCGGCGAAGATTCGCACACGCTTTCCGCCCGAGCCCAACGGCTACCTGCACGTCGGTCATGCCAAGGCCATCTGCCTGAACTTTGGCCTCGCGCAGGCCTACGGCGGCATCTGCCACCTGCGCTTTGACGACACCAACCCCGAGAAGGAAGAGCAGGAGTACGTCGACGCCATCATCGAAGCCGTGCGCTGGCTGGGCTTTGACTGGAACGTGGGCGGCACCAGCCACCTCTACTACGCCAGCGCCTACTTCGACTTCATGTACCGCGCCGCCGAAGCCCTGGTGGGCACCGGCCTGGCCTACGTGGACGAGCAAAGCGCAGACGACATGCGCGCCAGCCGCGGCGACTTCAACACGCCCGGCACCGACAGCCCCTTTCGCAGCCGCACGCCCGAGCAGAACCTGGCCCGCCTGCGCGAGATGCGCGACGGCGCGCATGCCGACGGCGCGATGGTGCTGCGCGCCAAGATCGACATGGGCTCGCCCAACATCAACCTGCGCGACCCCACGCTGTACCGCATCAAGCGCGCCACCCACCACGCCACGGGCGACCGCTGGTGCATCTACCCGATGTACACCTACGCGCACCCGATCGAGGACGCGCTGGAGCGCATCACGCACAGCATCTGCACGCTCGAGTTCGAGGACCAGCGGCCCTTCTACGACTGGCTGCTCGAGAACCTGGCCGATCTGGGATTGCTGGCGCGCCCGCTGCCGCGGCAGTACGAGTTTGGGCGCCTGAACCTGAGCTACGTGATCACCAGCAAGCGCAAGCTGCGCGAGCTGGTGAGCGAAGGCATCGTCAGCGGCTGGGACGACCCGCGCATGCCCACGCTCTTTGGCATGCGCCGGCGCGGCTACACGCCGGCCAGCATCCGCGCCATGGCCGACGGCACGGGCGCCAGCAAGACCGACATCTGGCTCGACTATGCGGTGCTCGACGGGTGTCTGCGCGCCGACCTGGACGGCCAGGCGCCGCGCGCGATGGCGGTGCTGGACCCGGTGCCGCTGGTGCTCACCAACTGGGCCGAGATTTACGGCGGCAGTGCGCACATCGAACCCTGCCAGGCACCCGTGCACCCGCAGCGGCCCGAATTCGGCCTACGCCGCTTCGGCCTGAGTGAGCAGGTGTGGATCGAGCGTGACGACTTCGCCGAAGTGCCGGCCAAAGGCTTCTTCCGCCTCTACCCCGGCAACAAGGTTCGGCTCAAGTACGGCCTGGTCGTCGAGTGCACCGGCTGCGAAAAAGACACTGAGGGCCGCGTCACCCGCGTGCTGGCGCGCGTGCTGCCCGACACCCGCAGCGGCACGCCGGGGGCGGACGCCGTCAAGGTCAAGGGCACCATCACCTGGGTCTCACTGCATGACGCGCTGCCAGCCACCGTGGTGCTGTACGACCGCCTCTTCACCGAAGCCCAGCCCGAAGCCGGCGGCCGCGACTTCCGCACGGTGCTGAACCCGCGCAGCAAGCAGGTGCTGCAGGCCTACCTGGAGCCTGGTCTGGCGGGCACCGCGCGCGAACAGCGCTTTCAGTTCGAGCGCCACGGCTACTTCATCGCCGACCGCAA
>JANPMR010000075.1:0-3210 GCA_031427055.1 Rubrivivax sp. | reverse complement strand
GTCGAGAGCGACTGCGTGCCCACGCGTTCGGCCCTGATGACGGGCCGGCACCCGATCCGCACGGGTGCGCTGCAATCCGTGCCCGCCGGGCTGCCGCAAGGCATTTACCCCTGGGAGAAGACGCTGTCGCAGGTCTTGAAGTAAGCCGGCTATGCCACCGGCATGTTCGGCAAGTGGCACCTGGGCGACCGCGAAGGCCGCTACCCGCACCAGCGCGGCTTTGACGAGTGGTACGGCATACCGCGCACCAGCAACGAAGCCCTGTTCACCAGCTCGCCGGGCTTTGATCCCACGGTGGTGGACGTGCCACAGGTCATGCACGGCGTGGCGGGCCAGCCTGCGCAAAACGTGGCGGAATACGACCTGGCCAAACGCAGGTTGATCGACAGCGAATTGACCGAGCGCGCCATTCATTTCATGCGCCAGCATGCGAATGGTCAGCACGAGAGTGAAGAACAGCCCTTCTTTGTGTATGTGCCGCTCACGCACCTGCATTCCCCGACGCTGCCGCATCCCGACTTTGCCGGGCGCAGCGGGGTTGGCGACTTTGCGGACTCGATGATCGAGATGGACCACCGTGTCGGCCAGTTGCTCGACGCGGTCCATGAACTGGGCATTCGGGACGACACCCTCTTCATCTTCGCCAGCGACAACGGCCCCGAGTTCCGCCGGCCCTGGCGCGGCACCGCCGGGCCGTGGACCGGCACGCACCACACCGCGATGGAAGGCGGCCTGCGCGTGCCGCTGATCGTGCGCTGGCCGGGCCGGGTGGCAAGCGCGCAGGTCAGTGACGACATCGTTCACGTCACCGACCTCTACTCGACCTCTACTCGACCTCTACTCGACCTTGATTGCCGCCGCTGGCGCTGCGGTGCCGGGTGGCAGGCCCATCGACGGCATCAACCACTTGGCGTGGTGGACCGGCGCCGCAGAACGCTCGGCGCGTGAGGGCTTTGTCTTCTACATCAAGAGCGAACTGCGGGCCGCGAAGTGGCGGCACCGGAAGTTGCACTTTGTCTTTGAAAGCGAACCCAACCAGGGCACGCGGCATCTCGAAACGCCTTGGCTGTTCAACATCAAACGCGACCCGAAGGAAGAGACCGACGCCGCCATGGACGACGGCTGGGTGCGCGGCCCGATGCGGCGCATGGTGATGGCCTTCGAGCAGTCGCTGCGCCAGCATCCACCGATCGCCCCCGGTGCGCCCGACGGCTTCAACCCGGCTGCGCCTGCTGCACCTGCTGCACCTGCTGTGGCGACTCGCTGAACTTGGCGTCATGAACCGGCCGCGTCGACGGCAGCGATGGGTCGATCCGTGGGGACACGATGGCTTGAGCGCCGCGGGCCGCGTCGAAGCAGGGCAGCAGTGCCTTCGCCGCCTCGATGCGCAAGGCCATGTCGAGGCTGTCGTTGTTCATGACCTCGAGCAAGAAGCGCTTGGGATCGAGTGAGGCGGCCGCCGGCGCTGCAGCAGCTGCGGCCAACGCGGATGCGGGTACGGATGCGGATGCGGATGCCGGTGCGGCCGGTCGCAGCCGCTGCAACGCGAGCTCGAAATTTGCCGGCGAGATGCTCTTCAGCGGCGCCAACAACTGCGCCTGGCCATCGGGGTTGGGCGGCACATCGAGCCAGGGTTCGTCAGCGAACATCGGCGCGAGGTCGGACGCGACAAAGGCCGACCACTGGGCGCTGTCGGCCTGCAACGCAGGCACCGGCCCGTCATGCGGCGGTGGCGCTGACGTGGCATCCCACGCGGGCTGCATGGTCACGCGAACGGGCGCGATATTGCCCAGGTAGCGGCGCCGCAAGGCGCCTAGAAACGCCTTGGCCTGCGGCACGGGCACCGGCTGCTCAAGGGAGAACCAGAGCTGATAGCCATCGCGGCCGTTGACCGCGATGGCCGGCGCGGGCAGCGCCAGATCGGCCTGAACGCCGCCCCAGACCGCCGAGAGCGCGGCCCAATCGGCTGGCCTGGCCAATTCCAGCACCATCGCCCGCACGCCGTCCTGCACGTCAGTCAGGCCGCGGGCGTCGAGATCCGGGCCCGGACGTGAGTCGGCCCGGGGCCCATACAGGCGATGCAGTTCCTGTTGCAATCGGTTCATGGCGCGGCTCCGTGGTCGGCGGTTGAAGTCAAGGCGACTCTAGTCGCCGTCGATGGCTGGCGCCGCAAGCAGCGCCAGCCGCTGCAAGCTTGGCGACAATCACAGGGTGCCCCAGAACCCCGCGCTGCCCACGCACTGCGTCATCGCCGCCCACGTGCATGCGGTGCCAACGCCCTTCCGGGCCTTTGCGGTGCGCAGCGACGAAGCGCTGCATGCCAGCGACGCACGTGCGCCCTATGGCTGCGTGCACCTCGTGCGCACGTCGTTTCTCGATGCCGGCTCACTGGCCGGCTTGGCCGGCGCAGGCTACGCGCGCGTCAGCATCGAGACCTTCTCGGACATCGACTACGCCACCACCACGCTGCCCGACCTGGCTGCCGCGGCGCCCCGCGTGGCTGACCTGGTGGGCCACATCGCCAGCGCCTTGCAACTGACGGGCGTGCTGGGGATCGATGTCGCGGACTACCGGCGCAGCGTGGCGACGCGCATCGACTACCTGGCAGCGCGCGGCGCGGGCTTTCACAACGACGTCAGCCGCCATTGGTCGCGCTGCCTGTTCTGGCTGCTCGCGCTCGACCTCTCCGAGGTTGACTTCGTGATGCCGCATGCCGGCGTGTGCCTGGCGCTGGCGCCCGGCGACCTGCTGGTGTTCGACCAGACGATGGCGCACGGCCTGTGCCGCCCCGCCGACGCGGGGCAGGCGGTGGCCGCGTCGTTTGAAACCGGCGCGTCGGGCCGGCAGATCTTTCTGACCGGCGAGTTGCTGCTCAGCGATGCGCAATGGGCCTTGCTCGGCGCGCCCTGGCTGCCGGTGGAGCACCACGAGCAGCGGGCCGCGCTCGACCTGATGGTGGCCGAGTTCGACGAACGCAGCGGTGCCATCAAGCGCCTGCGTGCGCTGCGCGACAGCATGAAGCGCAGCACCTGCCACGTCGACGAGCCCGGCGGGTGACGACGTGCAGCCTCGCATCGCGCCGTGGCGCGCCATGTGTATGGCACCTCACCCGATGCGACAGCCCTGATGCAGCGGGTCATCCCGTCGGCGACGTTCCACCGCAGGGGTGAGGACTTGAAGCCGCAGGAAGGCGAGCGGGTGGAACGTCTG
>JANPMR010000074.1:0-12770 GCA_031427055.1 Rubrivivax sp. | reverse complement strand
GTGCCCTGCGCCGTGTTGTAGGCGCGCACGCCCTCGAAGGCGCCGCAGCCGTAGTGCAGGGTGTGGCTGAGCACGTGGATCTTGGCGTCGCGCCACTCGACGAGCTGGCCGTCCATCCAGATCTTGCCGTCGCGGTCGGACATCGACGTGGGCATGGCAGCCATGAGAGCTCCTCGGGGGTTCAACAGGAATGAGGGTGGATTTTAGGCGCCGGCGCGGTGCAGGTCCCAGCGCGTGAGCCGGCCATCGTGCAGCTCCACGCGCACCTCATCGCCGGCATCGTCGCACCAGGCCCAGACCTCGGGCGCCTGCGACAGCCGCGTGCCCAGGCTGCGCGTCAAGGCCAGCACCTGCGGCAGGCGCATGCCGGCATGCAGCCGCGCATGAAGCATCACCGCGCTGGGCACGCGGCCCACCGGATTGGCGGCGGCCAGTCGCAACACGCGCACCGAGCGGCTGAACTGCAGCACGAGCCAGAAGAAGGTCACCGACACGGCGAGCAAGACCCCCGGCCAGCCGTAGCCGATGTAGCCCGCGGCCAAGGCGGCCATGGCCAGGCCCCAGCCCAGCACGGCGTTCACGGTTGGCCTCGTGGGCTGGTCGACAATCGCGGCGATGGATCGTTTGCAGGCATGGGTGATCAACCTTGATCGGGCGCCAGAGCGGCTGGCGGGGATGGCGGCGCAACTGCAGCGCCTGGGTCTGCCTTTCACGCGGCTGCCGGCAGTGGACGCGCGTGCAATCACGGCCGCGCAACTTGCCCAGCTTGACGAGCCGGCCTACCGCCGCAAGCACGGCATGGCGCCGGTGATGGGCGAGTTGGGATGTTACCTGTCGCATGTGGGCGTCATGCTCGCCTTCATGGCCCTGGATGCCACTCAGGCCGAGTTCGCGCTGGTGCTCGAAGACGACCCGCTGCTGCACGACAGCCTGCCCGCCGTGCTGCAGGGGTTGATGCGCCACGCCGGACGCTGGGACGTCGTCAAGCTCTCGGCCGTACACCGCGGCACACCGGTGCCGTATCTCGAGGTCGCACCCGGCCACCAGTTGGCAGTGATGCTCAGCCGCTGCACCGGCAGCAGCGCCTACCTGATGAACCGCCGCGCCGCCGCGGCCTATCTGCGCCAGAGTGGTGGCCTGTTGCCGATGCAGCTGCCCTACGACCACGTCTTCGACCAGGGCTGGCGCTTCGGGCTGAAGGTGCGCCTCGTCACGCCCACGCCCTGCGGGCATGACGAGGAGATCGCCTCGACCATCGTGGCGCCGCCCGGCGCGAGCCGCAAGTTCCACTGGACGCGGCGTTTCCCGGCCTATGCCTATCGTCTGGGCAACGAGTGCCGACGGCTGGCACATGGCCTGCGAGAGGTCTGGCGCGAGCGCCTCAAGGGCTGAGCCTGACGCGTCAGGCCTGCCGCGTCAGGTCAATCCGCGCACCGCGTCGATCGCCTGCTCGATGCGCTCAACCGCGTGGATCGTCAGACCCTCGATGGGCTTCTTCGGCGCGTTGGCCTTGGGCACCACAGCCACGCTGAAGCCGAGCTTGGCGGCCTCTTTCAGCCGCTCCTGACCGCGCGGCGCCGGGCGCACTTCACCGGCCAGGCCAACCTCGCCAAACGCGATGAAGCCACGCGGCAGCGCCTTGCCACGCAGGCTGCCCTGGATGGCCAGCAGCACCGCCAGGTCGGCCGCCGGCTCGCCGATGCGCACGCCGCCGACGGCGTTGACGAACACGTCCTGGTCCATGCAGCTCACCCCGGCGTGGCGGTGCAGCACGGCCAGCAGCATCGCCAGCCGATCACGGTCCAGGCCCACGCTGAGGCGCCGCGGGCTCGGCCCGCCGCTGTCCACCAGCGCCTGGATCTCCACCAGCAGCGGCCGCGTGCCTTCCAGTGTCACCAGCACGCAACTGCCGGGCACCGGCTCGCTGTGCGTGGACAGGAAGATGGCGCTCGGGTTGCTGACACCCTTCAGCCCGCGCTCGGTCATCGCGAAGACGCCGATCTCGTTGACGGCGCCGAAGCGGTTCTTGATGGCGCGCACCAGCCGAAAGCTGCTGTGCGTGTCGCCCTCGAAGTACAGCACGGTGTCGACGATGTGCTCGAGCACGCGCGGCCCGGCCAGCGCGCCTTCCTTGGTGACGTGGCCCACCAGCACCACGGTGCAGCCGCGCGTCTTGGCCAGGCGGGTAAGCTGCGCCGCGCACTCGCGCACCTGCGCCACCGAGCCGGGGGCTGATGTCAGCTGGTCGCTGTAGACGGTCTGGATCGAGTCGATGACGCAGAAGCCAGTGCCGCCGTCACCAAACTCCGCCTCGATGGCGGCGATGATCTTTTCGAGCTGAATCTCGGCCAGCACGCGCACCGCGGTGCCGGCCAGCCCGAGCCGGCGCGCGCGCAGCGCGATCTGCGCGCCGCTTTCCTCGCCGGTAACGTAAAGCACCTTCATCTGCGACGAGAGCGCGTCCACCGCCTGCAGCAGCAGCGTGCTCTTGCCGATGCCGGGGTCGCCGCCGATCAGCACCACGGCGCCTTCGACGATGCCGCCGCCGAGCACGCGGTCGAGCTCCTCTTGCCCGGTGGGCGTGCGCGCGATCTCGGCGGCATCGATCTCGCTGAGTGTGGCCACCGCCTGGCTCTTGGCCAGCGCCTGGAAGCGGCTGTTGCGCGTCGGTGCGCCGGCGGCTTCGGCGATCGTCTCGTCGAGCGTGTTCCACGCCTTGCAGTGCGGGCACTGGCCCAGCCACTTGGCATTCGTGCCGCCGCACTCGCGGCAGGTGTAGATCGTCTTTGCGGTGGCCATGGCGTGATTGTCGGTGCGTCAGTCGCGGTCAGTCGCGCTCAGTCCCGCACAGGGCCGCGGCCCGCCTTGACCTCGCCACGGCGCGCCTTGCCATCGAGCCGCCGCCGCTTGGAGGCCCGCGTGGGCTTGGTCGCCCGGCGCGGGATCTCGGGCGTCATCACCTCGTCGACCAGCGCCTGCAGCCGCGCCAGCGCGTCGGCCTGGTTGCGCGGCAGGCTGCGGTGGGTTTGCGCCTTGATGACGATCACGCCGTCGAGGCTGAGTCGTTGGTCGGCCATTGCCAGCAGCTTGGTCTTGGCCTCCTCGGGCAGGCTGGAGGCGTGGATGTCGAAGCGCAGGTGCGCCGCGCTCGACACCTTGTTGACGTTCTGCCCGCCCGCGCCCTGCGCGCGGATGGCCGTGAAGTCGACCTCGGCGGGGTCGATCTCGACCCGGCGCGGGTTCATGCTCAGTCCGCCACCGTCACTGGCACGCGCGGGGCCAGCGCGCACATCAGCTCGTAGCCGATGGTGCCGGCGGCGCGCGCCACGTCGTCGATGGCCAGTTGCGTACCCTTCGGGCCCTCGCCCCACAGCGTGACCTCGCTGCCCATGGCGGCGCGCGCCGCGGGCGTGAGGTCCACCGCCAGCATGTCCATCGACACCCGGCCCACCGTGCCGGTGCGCACGCCGTCGACCAGCACCGGCGTGTCGGTGCCCGCATGGCGTGGATAGCCGTCGGCATAGCCGCAGGCGACGATGCCGATGCGCATGGCCTCGCGCGCCGTGAAGCTGCTGCCATAGCCCACGGTGTCGCCGGGGCGCAGGTCTTGCACGGCGATCAGCTTCGAGCGCAGTGTCATCGTCGGCTGCAGGCCCCAGTGGCGGATGTCGTGCTCGGGGAAGTCGGGCGCGCTGCCGTAGGTGAGGATGCCGCTGCGCACCCAGTCGTTCTTCAGGCTGTGCCGAAGAATGGCGGCGCTGTTGGCCAGGCTGCGCTCGCCGGGCAGGTCTTGCGTGGCGGCCTCGAAAACCGCCACCTGATGCGCCACGCCGCGCGGCCCGTCGGCGTCGCTGAAGTGGGTCATGAGCGAGATCTCGTCCACCTGCGGCAGCGCATGCAGGCGCGTCCAGGCGCTGTGGTACGCCGCTGGCACGAAGCCCAGGCGGTTCATGCCGCTGTTCATCTTCAGGAAGACACGGTGCGGCTGATGCGTCTTGTGCGCGGCCAGCCAGTCGATCTGCGCGTCGCAGTGCACCGTGTGCCACAGGTTCAGGCGCGAGCACAACTCCAGGTCGCGCGGCTCGAAGCTGCCTTCGAGCAGCAGGATGGGGCCGCGCCAGCCCAGGGCGCGCACGCGCTCGGCTTCGGCCAGGTCGAGCAGCGCAAAGCCGTCGGCGCCGCGCAAGGCGTCGAAAACGTGCTCGATGCCGTGGCCGTAGGCGTTGGCCTTGACCACCGCCCACACCCGCGCGTCGGGCGCGGCGGCGCGGGCGCGCTGCAAGTTGTGCGTCAGCGCGCTGCGGTGGATAAGTGCTTCGATGGGGCGCGGCATGTCGGGCAATTTGGCGCAGTGTCTGCAGGGCCGGGCGATTCTGCCAGCGCAGGCCGCGTGCTATAACCCGCCCGCCCTGAAGACGGAGACAACGCACAAGGCCGACGGCCTTGTGGCTGGTAGCGCGCGACACGATGAAAAAAGGTTTCTCGACCATCATGTCGGCGCAGTTCTTCAGCTCGCTGGCTGACAACGCGCTGTTGGTGGCCGCCATCGAGCTGCTCAGGATGGGCAATGCCCCGGCCTGGCAGACGCCTGCGCTGGCGCCGATGTTTGCACTGTTCTATGTCATCCTGGCCCCCCTGGTGGGCGCCTTTGCCGACGCCATGCCCAAGGGCCGCGTCATGTTCATCAGCAACACCATCAAGGTGGTGGGCTGCCTGATGATGCTGTTCGGCAGCCACCCGCTGCTGTCCTACGCCATCGTGGGCCTGGGTGCGGCGGCCTACTCGCCGGCCAAATACGGCATCCTCACCGAGTTGCTGCCGCCGTCGCAGCTGGTCAAGGGCAATGGCTGGATCGAGGGCCTGACGGTAGGCTCGATCATCCTGGGCATCCTGCTCGGCGGCCAGCTCGTCGGCCATCGCATCGCCGATCGCTTGCTGTCGCTGGACATGCCCCTGATCCAGACCAGCATCGACACCGCGCCCGAAGCCGCGATCTCGGTGATCGTGTTCCTGTACGTGATCGCCGCCTTGTTCAACCTCTTCATCCCACGCACCTCGGCGCCCTTGCAGCCGCTCAAGGGCAGCGTGGTCGATCTGGTGCGCGACTTCTCGCAGTGCAACGCCCGACTGTGGGCCGACAAGCTGGGCCAGATCACGCTGGCCACGACGACGCTGCTGTGGGGCATCTTCGGCAACCTGCGCGTGATCGTCTTCGCCTGGGCGGCAGCCGCCCTGGGCTATGGCACGACGCAGGCGTCCAACCTGGCCGGCGTGGTGATCGTCGGTTCGGTCATCGGTGCCGTGGTGGCCAGCATGACGATGAAGCTCGAGCACGCGGTGAAGGTGCTGCCGCTGGGCATCGTCGTGGGCATCCTGATGATCGGGTTGAACGTGCTCACCAATGTCTGGATGGCGGCGCCCTTCCTGGTCGTGCTGGGTGCGCTGTGCGGCTTTCTGATCGTGCCGATGAATGCGCTGCTGCAGCATCGCGGCCACAACCTGATGGGCGCCGGGCGTTCGATCGCGGTGCAGAACTTCAATGAGCAGGCCTGCATCCTGGGCCTGGGCGCGTTCTACGTCGGCATGACCAAGTTCGGCCTCTCGGCCTTCGGCGCGATCGCGATCTTTGGCCTGGCGGTGGCCGGCGTGATGGAACTCATCCGGCGCTGGCACAAGCGCAACACAGTGCGTCACGCGGCAGAGCTCAAGCACCTGCTCGCCATCGCCCGCAGTGACCACCACTGACCGGCTGGCGGGCGCTGCGCCGCGCGGCCTGCCCTGGCCGGCGCTGGCGCTCACGTTCAACGCCTTCGTCTGGGGCGTGTCGTGGTGGCCGTTCCGCCAGCTCGAGGCGCTGGGCCTGCACCCGCTGTGGGCGACGGCGCTGATCTACACCGTGGCCGTGCTCGCCATCACGCTGTGGCGGCCTGCCGCGTGGCGGCAACTTCTGGGCGCGCCTTCCCTGTGGTGGCTGGTGCTGGCCGCTGGCGCCACCAACGCCACCTTCAACTGGGGCGTCACGGTGGGCGATGTGGTGCGCGTGGTGCTGCTGTTCTACCTGATGCCACTGTGGGCAGTGCTGCTGGCGCGGGCGTTGCTGGGCGAGGCGCTGACGGCCGCGGCGATGCTGCGCGTGGCCATGGCGCTGGCCGGCGCGGCCATCGTGCTCTGGCCAGCCGGCGGCGGCCTGCCCCTGCCACGCACGTTGGCCGAAGGCCTGGGCGTGCTGGGCGGCTTCAGCTTCGCACTCAACAACGTGCTGCTGCGGCGCGAGGCGCACCGGCCCGAGGCGGCGCGGGCATTGGCGATGTTCCTGGGCGGCGCGGTGGTGGCCGGCGCGGTGGCGATGGCCGCGCCAGGCGTGGTGCTGCCGCCGCCGCCATCGCCCCTGTGGGTGGCCGGCGCGCTGGTCATGGCCGTGGCCTTTCTGGCCAGCAACCTGGCGCTGCAATACGGTGCCGCGCGGCTGCCCGCCAACGTCACGGCGGTGGTGATGATCTCCGAGGTGCTGTTCGCGGCGGTCTCGTCGGTGCTGCTCGGCGCGGGCAGCGTGACGGTGCCGCTGCTGGCGGGCGGCGCGCTGATCGTGGGCGCCACGCTGCTGTCGACGCGCAGCCGCTGAGCGTCAGCCGGGCGGCGGCGGGGCGGCGACCGGGGGCACGGCCGCCGCGGTGATCGGACGCATGCCGTGGCGCAGCATGAGCCGGTGCAGTTCGACCTCGTCCAGCGGCTTGCCCAGGTAGGCATCGCAGCCGGCCAGCGCGCCGCGCACGCGGTCGAGTTCGCTGTAGTGGGCCGACACCATCACCACCGCCGTCTGTATGGCCGCGCCGTCGTGGCTGTGGCGCTTGATGTGCTGGCACAGCGCCAAGCCATCGAGCTCGCTGCCCGTGCCCAGCTCGACATCCAGAAACACGAAGTCGAAGTCGCGCTCCTCGAGCAGCGCCAGGGCGCCTTTGCTGTTGCTGGCGCGCGAAATGTCCAGGCCCCAGCGCTCGAGCCGGGACTCGAGAAAGCGCGTGGCGATGGCGCTGTCATCGACGAGCAGCGCGCTGGGCCGCGGCGGCGGCACGCCCGCTCCGGCGGGTTCGGGCGGGCGCGGACGGCGCGGAAGGCTGGTTGCGGCTGCGGCCGATGACGGCAGCGGCGACGCCGTGGGCGGCGAAGCGGGCAATGCAGCTGGCAAAGGCACGGTCGCCGACGCAAACGGCGCCGGCCCGGTGCCACCAGCCGCCATCGCCACCATGGCGTCAAGCTCGCGCATCACGTGCAAGGTGTCGATCGGACGGGCCATCCAGGCCAGGCTGCCGGCCGGTGGGTGAGCGCCGATGAAAACGGCCTGTCCCAGCCGCTCGTCGGCAGCCACCAACTGCACCGAAGGCGCATGGTCGGCGTCGGCGACGAGAAAGTCAGCCTGCGATGGATCGGAGACCTGCTCGTAACGCGGCGTGCGGCTGTGGGCGAGCCTGAAGACGGACGCGATCATGTCGCGCTCGAAGCCGCTGAACCCCAGGACGGCGACACGGTGGGTGATGGGCATGCGGTGGCGGGTGTTGAAAGGCGGACGGATAAACTGCCGCACCCATCCATTCTGCCGGAGCAAGCCATGGCCACCACCAGCATCTACGACTTCGAGGCGCTGTCCATTACCGGCAAGCCGGCGCAGTTGTCCAGCCAGCGCGGCCAGGTGCTGCTGATCGTCAACACGGCCAGCGCCTGCGGCTTCACGCCGCAGTTCGCCGGGCTCGAGACCTTGTGGGCAGACTATCGCGACAAGGGCCTGGTGATCGTCGGTTTCCCGAGCAACGAGTTCGGCGGCCAGGACCCGGGCAGCAACGAAGAAATTGCCTCCTTCTGCCAGCTCAACTTCGGCGTCAGCTTTCCGATGATGGCCAAGGTCAAGGTCAATGGCGCCGACGCGCATCCGCTGTGGCAATGGCTGAAGGCACAGGCGCCGGGCTTGTTGGGCACCGAGGGCGTGAAATGGAACTTCACCAAGTTCCTGGTCGGCCGCGACGGCAAGGTGCTCAAGCGATTCGGGCCCAACGACGCGCCCGATGCATTGCGCAAGGACATCGAGAAGGCCTTGGCATCCAAGTGAGCATGTTCAAGCATCTCGACCCCTACGCGGGCGACCCCATCCTGAGCTTGAACGAAGCCTTCCAGAAGGACCCGCGCAGCGACAAGGTCAACCTCTCGATCGGCATCTATTTCGACGACGCCGGGCGCATCCCGGTGCTCGACTGCGTGAAGCGCGCCGAGGCGCAGATGCTGGCCGAGAGCGGCCCAAAGTCCTACCTGCCGATCGAGGGCGCGGCAGCGGCCCGCACGCAGGTGCAGCACCTGCTCTTCGGCGCCGGCCACGAGGCGATTGCCCGCGACCGCGTTGCCACATTGCAGTCCGTCGGCAGCAGCGGCGGTCTGCGCGTCGGCGCCGACTTCATCCGCCGCTGGCTGCCGAGCAGCCAGGTCTGGGTCAGCGACCCGACATGGGACAACCACCGCGCCATGTTCGAGGGCGCCGGCATCACCGTCCACACCTACCCCTACTACGACGCCTGGAGCGGCGGCCTGCGGTTTGCCGACATGCTGGCCACCCTGGCCACCCTGCCGGCGCGCAGCGTGGTGCTGCTGCACGCCTGTTGCCACAACCCGACCGGCGTGGACCTGACGCGCGAGCAGTGGGCCGAGCTGGTGCCGGTGCTGAAAGAGCGCGAGCTGCTGCCCTATCTCGACCTTGCCTACCAGGGCTACGGCGATGGCATCCAGGAAGACGCCCACGCCGTGCGCCTGCTGGCCGACGCGGGGCTGTGCTTCTTTGTCGCCAACTCTTTCTCCAAGAGCATGAGCGTCTACGGCGAGCGCGCGGGTGCGCTCAGCGTCGTCTGCGCCGATGCCGCCGAAGCCGAACTCGTGCTGGGCCAGCTGAAGGCCACCGTGCGCCGCAATTACTCGAGCCCGGCGCTGCATGCGGCGGGCCTGATCAGCCGCGTGCTGGGCGACCCCGCGCTGCGTGCCTCGTGGGAGGCCGACGTGGGCGCCATGCGCGAGCGCATCCTGGCGATGCGGCGCAGCCTGCATGACGTGCTCTCGGCCAAGCAGCCCGGCCGCGACTTCGGCTACGTGCTCAGCCAACGCGGCATGTTCAGCTACACCGGCCTGAGCGCAACGCAAGTCGATCGGCTGCGCGAAGAGTTCGGCGTCTACCTGGTGCGCTCGGGCCGCATGTGCGTGGCCGGGCTCAACACCGGCAACGTCGAGCGCACCGCCGCGGCGATGGCCGCGGTGCTGTGACTTACCGCGGCCATGGCCGCGGTGCTGTGACGTGCATCGCGGCCATGGCCGCCGTGATCTGACCCTCGCTACGCCGCGGCCTGGACCTGCGCCCGCAGCCAGGCGTGAGCGGGGTCTCCATCGCTGCGCAGGTGCCAGAGCATCGACACATGCACCGGGGCCAGCACCATCGGCAGCTCGCACATGACCAGTTCGTCGCGGTAGCCGGTGGCCGCCAAGAAGTGCTCGGGCAGCACGGTCAGCAGGTCGGACTGCGTCACCACGCGCCCGGCGGTGAAGAACTGGTTGACGGTGAGCACGATGCGCCGCTGACGGCCCAGCCCGGCCAGCGCGAGGTCGACATAGCCGTGCGGCCGCCCCGAGAAGCTCACCAGCAAGTGGTGCGCCGCGCAGAAGTCGTCCAGCGTGAGTGTCCGCCCGGCCAGCGGATGGCCCTTGCGCATGACGCAGACGTAGCGCGTGTCGTACAGGCGCGCGTGGCGCAGCGGGCTCTCGTCGCCCAGCATCAGCAGCTCCCTCACGACCTCGGGAAAGTAGCCCACGGCGAGATCGGCCGCGCCGTCCTCGAGCAGGCGGCGTGGGTCGCGCGTGGCCAGCGGCAGCACGCGCAGGTTGACGGCGGCGGCTTCGCTCTCGATGCCGCGCACCAGCGCCGGCGCCAACATCGCCGCGGTGGCATCGGCCATGGCGATGCGCAACTGCACGGCATCACGCCGAGGGTCGAAGTCGCCCGGCGCAAGGGCCTGTCGCAGCCCGGCCAGCGCCGTGCGCACCTGCGGCCACAGGGCCTCGGCGCGTGGCGTGGGCCGCACTCCGCGTGACACGCGCTGGAAGAGTTGCTCTCCAACCGCCGCGCGCAGCCGGCTCAGCGCATGGCTGACCGCCGGCTGGGTCATCGCCAGCGTGGCCGCGGCGCGGGTCAGGCTGCCTTCGGCCATCACAGCGTCGAACACGCGCAGCAGATTCAGGTCGAGGATGCGAAAGTTGGTCGACATGGCGACACTTGTAACATGAACAATGTGAATGTAGAGAGTGCTAACTATTCACTTGAATAGCATGAGTACTAACCCTAACATGTGAGTCATGGTTGCTAAGCCAGTGACCCGGAAGGAATCCAGATGACAAGCCTCACCGTTCATGTCCCCGCCAAGATCAATGCCCCGAGGGGTGCTTGGCTCGCGGCCGCCGTCTTTGCCCGCCTGCTGCAAGCCCTGCACATCAGCAAGACCGTGCGCAGCGGGCAGCGCCAACGCCGCCAGCTCGAGAACGACGCCGCCCGCGTGCGCCGCTTCGCGCAGCAAATGATGGCCTTCGACCCGCGCTTTGCGTCGGATCTGTTTGCCGCAGCTGATCGCGCCGAGCGGGCCGACAGCGCCGGACGCTGACCGTCGCACGCGCAACGATAGGGCCGCCCTCGGGCGGCCCTTCTGCTTTGGCGCTGGGGGACGCTCGTTCGGTCAGGCCGCCAGGCGCTGAACGCCCGCCACCTGGAGTTGCGAGAACAGGTCTTTGGGGTCGGCCAGCGTCGGGATCAGCGCCGCCGCTTGCCCCAGCCCCAGAGCGGCCGCCAGTTCGCCCATCAGCCGCAGCGCCGAGAAGTCTTCCAGCGCGAAGCCGACCGAGTCGAACACCGTCACCTGATCTGCGCCCGTGCGGCCTGCGGCCTGCCCGGTCAGCACGCGCCACAGCTCGGTGACGGCAAAGTCTGCCGGCATCTGCTGGATGTCGCCTTCGATGCGGCTCTGCGGCTCGAATTCGACGAACACGCGGCTCATGCTCAGCACGCCCGGATGAAGCTCGGTCTTGCCCGGGCAGTCGCCGCCAACGCCGTTGATGTGCATGCCGGGCTCGATCATCTCGGGCGTCAGGATGGTGGCGTTGCGCTTGTCGGCCGTCACCGTGGTCACGATGTCGGCGCCGCGCACAGCCTCGGCTGTGCTGCCGCAGGTGATCAGGCGCAGCCCCGGCACGCCACGGAGGTGGCGCACCAGCTTGGCGGTGGCGGCCGCGTCGGTGTCGTACAGGCGCAGCGTGTCGATGCCCAGCAAGTGATGAAAGGCCAGCGCCTGGAACTCGCTCTGCGCGCCGTTGCCGATGAGCGCCATGGTGCGCGATTCAGGACGTGCCAGCGCCCGGGCCGCCATCACCGAGGTGGCGGCCGTGCGGATGGCGGTGGTGATGGTCAGCTCGCTCAGCAGCGTGGGCTCTCCGGTGGCCACGTCGGCCAACACGCCAAAGGCCATCACCGTGGGCAGGCCCAGCGCGGTGTTGCTGGGGTGGCCGTTGACGTACTTGAAGGCGTAGTGGCGGGCGTCGGCGGCGGGCATCAGCTCGATCACGCCATCGCGCGAGTGGCTGGCCACGCGCGCGACCTTGTCGAACTCGGGCCAACGGCGAAAGTCGGCTTCGATGCCGGCGACCATGCGGCACATCACCTCGGGCAGGCCGTGAGCGGCAACGATGCGGGCGATGTCGTGGGTGGTGAGCAGGGTGGTCATGGCAGTCTCGTCTCTGTGTCGAGCGATTGTTCTGGAGCGCTGCGACAGTGAGAAGCGGCAGAAGTGATTCGAATTGATCAGCCATCTGCCAAAATGGCAGAGCCCATCGATCAAAAAGCCAAATGGACTCCACCGACCTGCAACTCATCGGCCTGCTGCGCCAAGACGCCCGCGCCAGCGTGGCCACGCTGGCCAAGAAGTTGGCGGTGTCGCGCGGCACGGTCACCAACCGCATCCGAAAGCTCGAGGATGAGGGTGTCGTCGTCGGCTACACGGTCCGGCTGCGGCCCGACGTGCAGCAAGATCTCATCACGGCGTGGATGAGCATCGCGGTGGAAGGCAACCAGACCCGGGCCGTCATCGGCACCCTGCTGGGCGAGCCCGGCGTGGCCGCGCTGCACGACACCAACGGCCGCTGGGACCTGCTGGCCGAGCTGCGCGCCGCCAACCTGAGCGAGCTGGCCGAGGTGCTCGAGCGCGTGCGTCTGATCAAGGGCATCGCCGGCACCGAGACCAGCATCCACCTGCAGACCTACAAGCTGTCGTAGGCCGCGTTCAGCAGCGCTGCGGCCTCAGATACACCGCCCGCCGTCGACCTCCAGGCAGACGCCGGTGATCATCGACGCCTCGTCGCTGCACAGGAAGCAGGCCGCGTTGCCCAGGTCTTCGGGCGTCGAGAAGCGGCCGATGGGGATCGTCGACAGAAACTTGGCGCGCGTCTCCGGCGTGTCTTGCCCCATGAAGCTCTTCAGCAACGGCGTCTCACCGGCCACCGGGTTGAGCGCATTGACGCGGATGCCAAACGGCGCCAGCTCCACCGCGTTGGCGCGCGTGGCGGTGATCACCCAGCCCTTGCTGGCGTTGTACCAACTCAGGCGCGGCCGCGGGCTGACGCCGGCCGTGCTGGCCATGTTGAGCACCACGCCGCGGATGCCGCCCGCGCCCGGCGCCCGCGCCTTGAAGTGCGGCACCACCTCG
>JANPMR010000073.1:0-10429 GCA_031427055.1 Rubrivivax sp. | reverse complement strand
TGCGCCGGCACCGGCCCGGCCTCGCCAAAGGTCATGCCGATGGCCTCTTTGGGCGAGTACTTCTTCATCCAGTCGATGTACTTCGTGAGCGCGTAGACGGCGGCCGGCGAATTGGTGGCACCACCGCGCGAAACCGAAGCGCCCAGCGGCGTGCAGCCGTCGGCCGAGGCGCGAATGCCCCACTCGTCGACCGGCTTGCCGTTGGGGATGCCGATGTCGGCCGTGCCCGCCATCGACAGCCAGGCGTCGGTGAAGCGCCAGCCCAGTGACGGATCCTTTTTGCCGTAGTCCATGTGACCGTAGATCGGCTTGCCGTCGATCATCTTCACGTCGTTGGTGAAGAAGTCGGCAATGTCCTCATAGGCGCTCCAGTTCAGCGGCACGCCCAGGTCGTAGCCGTACTTGGCCTTGAACTTGTCCTTCAGGTCGGCGCGCGCAAAGAGGTCGGCACGAAACCAGTACAGGTTGGCGAACTGCTGGTCGGGCAACTGGTAGAGCTTCTTGTCGGGGCCGGTGGTGAAGCTGGTACCGATGAAGTCCTTCAAGTCGAGGCCCGGATTCGTCCACTCCTTGCCCTTGCCGGCCATGTAGTCGGTCAGGTTCATGATCTTGCCGTAACGGTAGTGCGTGCCGATCAGGTCGGAGTCGCTGATCCAGCCGTCGTAGATGCTCTTGCCCGACTGCATGCTGGTCTGCAACTTCTCGACCACGTCACCTTCCTGGATCAAGTCGTGCTTGACCTTGATGCCGGTGATCTCTTCGAAGGCCTTGGCGAGCGTCTTCGATTCGTATTCGTGCGTGCCGATCGTCTCGGAGACGACCGAGATCTCTTTCACGCCCTTGGCCTGCAGCTTCTTGGCCGCGTCGATGAACCACTTCATCTCGACCATCTGCTGGTCTTTGCTCAGCGTGGAGGGCTGGAATTCGGCGTCGATCCACTTCTTGGCCTCGGCCTCACCCGCCCATGCGCCCTGGCCCATGGCCAAGGCGGCGGCCGCGAAGGCCACGGCATTCAAGCGCAATTTCATTTCAGTCTCCTCAGTGGTGCTTCCCGTCTGTCACATGCGGCGCCGGCTGGGAAGAATTGGCCGACGCTGTTTCATCCTTCAACCCTCTTTCATGACCAATGCCAGCAGCGCCATCGAGGCGACGAAGCTGAACCAGATCGACGGCTCCTGCGCAAGACCGAACCAGCCAATCATCTTCTCGCTCACCGCGACGAAGGCCAGGTTCAGGTAAGCCGCGCCGAGCAGACCGATGAACAAGCGGTCGCCGCGTGTCGTGGCGATCGGCAGGAAGCCCTTGCGCAGCACGGTCGGGGACTTGAGTTCCCACACCGTCATGCCGGCCAGCATCAACACGATGGAGATGAAGAACACCGCCACCGGCAAGGTCCAGGCCATCCAGTCGAACATTGCTGCCTCCTTAGACGCGACCCATCGCAAAACCCTTGGCGATGTAGTTGCGCACGAAGTAAATCACGATCGCCCCCGGCACGATGGTCAGCACCCCGGCCGCGGCAAGCACGCCCCAGTCCATGCCCGAGGCCGACACCGTGCGTGTCATCACCGCGACGATCGGCTTGGCATTCACGCTGGTCAGCGTGCGCGCCATCAACAGCTCGACCCAAGAGAACATGAAGCAGAAGAACGCCGCCACGCCGACGCCGGCCTTGATGAGCGGAAGGTAGATGGTCAGGAAGAAACGCGGGAAAGAGTAGCCGTCGATGTAGGCCGTCTCGTCGATCTCGCGCGGCACGCCGCTCATGAAGCCTTCAAGAATCCACACCGCCAGCGGCACGTTGAACAGCAGGTGCGCCAGCGCCACCGCGATGTGCGTGTCCATCAGCCCGAGCGTGGTGTAGAGCTGGAAGAAAGGCAGCAGGAAGACGGCCGGCGGCGTCATGCGGTTGGTCAGCAGCCAGAAGAACACGTGCTTGTCGCCGAGAAAGCTGTAGCGGCTGAAGGCGTAGGCCGCGGGCAGCGCCACCAGCAGCGAGATCACCGTGTTGATGGCCACGTAGATCAGCGAGTTGATGTAGCCCGAGTACCACGACACATCGGTGAAGATGGTGCGGTAGTGGTCGGTGGTGAAGTGCTGCGGCCACAGGCTGAAGGTCGACAGGATCTCTTCGTTCGTCTTGAACGACATGTTGACCATCCAGTACACCGGCAGGATGGCGAACACGAGGTAGGCAATCAGGAAGATCGTGCGCTTCTTGAAGCGGCGGTTATCCATGGCCGGCCTCCGTCTTGTCGGCGGTGCCCACGCGCTGCATCCAGTTGTAGAGGATGAAACACAGCAGCAGGATGATGAGGAAGTAGATCAGCGAAAACGCCGCCGCCGGGCCCAGATCGAACTGGCCCACCGCCTTCTGCGTCAGGTACTGGCTGAGGAAGGTGGTGGCGTTGCCGGGCCCGCCGCCGGTGAGCACGAAGGGCTCGGTGTAGATCATGAAGCTGTCCATGAAGCGCAGCAGCACCGCAATCATCAGCACGCCGCGCAGCTTGGGCAACTGGATGTAGCGAAACACCGCGAACTTCGACGCGCCGTCGATGCTGGCCGCCTGGTAGTAGGCGTCGGGAATCGCGCGCAGCCCGGCGTAGCACAGCAAGGCGACCAGCGGTGTCCAGTGCCACACATCCATCAGCAGCACCGTCAGCCAGGCGTCGGTGGCGTTGCCGGTGTAGCTGTAGTCGATGCCCAGTTTGGACAGCGTCGCGCCCATCAGTCCGATGTCGGTGCGGCCGTAGATCTGCCAGATGGTGCCGACCACGTTCCACGGAATGAGCAACGAGATCGCCACCATCACCAGCACCGCCGATGACTGCCAGCCCTTGGCTGGCATCGACAGCGCGAGCGCGATGCCGAGCGGAATCTCCACCGCCAGCACGGCCAGCGAAAAGACGATCTGGCGCCCCAGCGCGCCGATCAGGTCGTCGTCGCGCATCACCGCCTTGAACCACTCGGTGCCGACGAACACCCGGCGCTCCGGCGAGATGATGTCCTGCACCGAGTAGTTCACCACCGTCATCAGCGGCAGGATGGCCGAGAAGGCGACGCAGATCACGACCGGCAGGATGAGCAGCCAGGCCTTCTGGTTGACGGGCTTCATGCCACGAGCTCCTCTTTGCCGTTGTAGTAGCAGGTGTGCGAGCCGACGATGGCCAGCCACACCGTTTCGCCCACCGTCGGCGTCGGCTCTTCACCCGTGAGGCGCGCACGCACCAGGGTGCCGTCGGCCAGCGTCGCGGTGAGCAGCCAGTAGGTGCCGATGTCCTGCGCGGCCGTCACCGTGCCGGGCACGGCGCCGGCGCTGTGGGGTGCGGCCAGCGTCACGTACTCGGGCCGCACACCCAGCGTGGTGGCGCCGGCCGGTGCGCCGGGCGCCAGGGCGGCGGGCAGGAAGTTCATGCCCGGCGAACCGATGAAGTGGCCGACGAAAGTGTGCTGCGGCCGTTCGAACAGCTCTGACGCGCTGCCCATCTGCACTGCGCGGCCCCGCGTCATCACCACCACCTGCTCGGCAAAGGTGAGCGCCTCGACCTGGTCGTGCGTGACGTAGACGAGCGTGAGCTTGAGCTCTTGGTGGATCTGCTTGAGCTTGCGCCGCAGCTGCCATTTCAGGTGCGGGTCGATCACCGTGAGCGGCTCGTCGAACAGCACCGCGCTGACGTCCTCGCGCACCAGGCCGCGGCCGAGCGAGATCTTCTGCTTGGCGTCGGCCGCCAGCCCGGCGGCGCGCATGCCGAGCTGGCCGCTCATCTCGAGCATCTCGGCGATCTGGCCGACGCGCTGCTTGATGCGATCAGGCGCCACGCCGCGGTTGCGCAGCGGGAAGGCCAGGTTCTCGGCCACCGTCATGGTGTCGTAGATCACCGGAAACTGAAACACCTGCGCGATGTTGCGCTGCTGCGGGCTTTGCTGCGTGACGTCGCGGCCGTCAAAGCTGACGCTGCCCTGCGAGGGCGTGACCAGGCCCGAGACGATGTTCAGCAGCGTCGTCTTGCCACAGCCCGAGGGGCCCAGCAGCGCGTAGGCGCCGCCGTCCTCGAAGCTCATCTTGAGCGGCAGCAGCGCGTAGTCTTCGTCGCGCTCGGGCCGGGCCCGGTAGGCATGCGCCAGGTCGAGGTCAATGCGGGCCATGTCAGTACCGCCCGGCCGTTCCGAAGGTACTGACCGCCCCCTCGGGGGGCAGCGAACGAAGTGAGCGTGGGGGCTGTTTCATGTCAGTGGAGTCCTTAGGCGCGGCGTGCGGGCGGCGCCAGCAGCAAGTCGCCCTGCGCGTCAAACACATGCACCTGCGCCGGATGGATGTGCAGTGTGATGGCTGCGCCCAGGGTAAAGACGTGCACGCCGGGCAGTTGCGCCACCAACTCGCCGATGGGCGTGTCGGCGTGGACGAAAGTGTCGGAGCCCGAAATCTCGGCCAGTTCCACCACGCCATTGAAGCTCAGGTCGCCGGCGCGTGGCTGCACGCGCAGGGCACTGGCGCGTATGCCCACGGTCAGCGCCTGCAGCGGCGCATCAGCGGGGCCTGGCGGCAAGGCCAGCGCCAGCTTCAGCCCGCTGGGCAGCGTGATGCCATCGGCGGCCGCCTGGGCCGGCACCAGGTTCATCGGCGGGTCGCTGAAGGCGCGCGCCACGCGCATCGAGCGCGGACGGTGAAAGACCTCGGCGGTGGGGCCGTATTGCAGCAGTTCACCGGCGTCCATCACCGCCGTGTAGCCGCCGAGCAGCAGCGCTTCGGTGGGCTCGGTGGTGGCGTAGACCACGGTCGACTCGCCGCTGGCGAAGAGACCCGAGAGTTCTTCGCGCAGTTCCTCGCGCAGCTTGTAGTCAAGGTTGACCAGCGGCTCGTCGAGCAGCATCAGCGGCGCAGCCTTGGCCAGTGCGCGGGCCAGCGCCACGCGCTGTTGCTGCCCGCCCGAGAGTTCGGCCGGCAGGCGTTGCAAGAAGGGCTGGATGTGCAGCTTGTCCGCCAGCTCGGCCACACGGGCGTCTACGGCGGGGCGATCAAGCTTGCCCTGCAGCTTGAGCGGCGAAGCGATGTTGGCGGCCACCGTCATCGACGGGTAGTTGATGAACTGCTGGTAGACCATGGCCACGTTGCGCTGGCGCACCGGCAGGCCGGTCACGTCCAGCCCGTCGGCCAGCACCTGGCCGGCACTGGGCTTGTCGAGGCCGGCCATCACGCGCATCAGAGTCGTCTTGCCGGCCTGCGTGGCACCCAGCAACACGGTCACGGCACGCGGCACCAGCGTCAGCGTGATCGGATACAGATGGACGCTGGCGCCGACGCGCTGCTCGACCTGCCTGAGCTCTAGCTGCATGCCGCCTCCAGGCTCTGTGTGTCCCAGTGCGCGTGGCACCAGTCGGCCACCGCGGCGCGTTGCGCGGCGCTGTAGAAGAGGCCGAGCTTGGTGCGCCGCCACAGCACGTCGTCGGCCTGACGCGCCCACTCGTGGCGGTGCAGGTAGTGCAGTTCTGCCTCATGCAGCCCCGGCGCCACTTCGGCGCCCAACGCCGCCATGTCCTGCGCGCTGCCCAACAGCAGATCCACGCGCGCGCCATAGCCGCGTGCCAGCCGCCGCGCCAGCGCCGCCGGCAGCCAGGCGTGGCGGGCCTGCAGCGCCAGCACGAAGCGCTCGAAGTCGGTGTCGGGGCGCTGCGCGGCACCGATCCAGCCGCTGAGGTCGCCGCCGGGCAATGGCGCATGCTCGGTCCAGGCCGCCTGTGTCAGGCCGATGGGCGCGGCCAGCAGGTCCACCGCCTCTTCGGCCAGCTTGCGACAGGCCGTGAGCTTGCCGCCCCACACCGTGAGCAGCGGCGCCTGCGTGGTGTCCAGATCCAGTGCGTAGTCACGCGTGACGGCCGAGGCACTGCCAGAGCCGTCGTCCAGCAGCGGCCGCACCCCGGCAAAAGACCACACCACGTCGGCCGGCACCACGGGCCGCTCGAAGTAGCGGCTGGCTTGCTCGCACAGGTAGGCGATCTCGCTGTCTTCGATGTGCGCCTGGCCGATGGGGCCGCTGAGCTCGACCTCGGTGGTGCCGATGAGCGTGAACTCGCCCTGGAAGGGGATGGCGAAGATGATGCGCTTGTCGGGGTTCTGAAAGATGTAGGCGTGGTCGTGGTCAAAGATCTTGCGCACCACGATGTGGCTGCCCTTGACCAGGCGCAGCGTCTTCTTCTGCGGCACGTGGGCGTGCTCGGCCAGAAACTGCGCCGCCCACGGGCCCGCGGCATTGACCAGAGCACGCGCGCTCAAGGTGTGCGTCTCGCCGCTGTCGCTGCGCAGCGTCACACGCCAGGCCCCGGCCTCGCGGCGCGCGTCCGTGCACGCGCAGCGCGTCAGCACCGTGGCGCCGCGCTCGGCGGCATCCACGGCAATCAGCGTCACCAGCCGCGCGTCATCGACCCAGCCGTCGGAAAAGACGAAGCCCTTGGTGAACTGCTTCTTCAGCGGCGCGCCGATCGGGCTGCCGCGCAAATCCATCGCACAAGACCCGGGCAGCACCTCGCGCCGGGCCAGGTGGTCGTACAGGAACAAGCCGGCGCGGATCATCCAGGCCGGCCGCATGCTGGGGTTGTGCGGCATCACAAAGCGCAGGGGCCAGATGATGTGGGGCGCGCATCGCAGCAGCAGTTCGCGTTCGATCAGCGACTTGCGCACCATGGCGAACTCGTAGTACTCGAGGTAGCGCAGGCCGCCGTGGATGAGCTTGGTGGAGGCACCCGAGGTGTGCGAGGCCAGATCGTCCTTCTCGCACAGCACCACGCACTGGCCGCGGCCGGCCAGGTCGCGGGCAATGCCCGCGCCATTCACGCCGCCGCCGACGACGAGCACGTCGCAGTCGGCCGGCACTCCGGCGCGGTGCGCGGTGGGGGTGGTTCGAGGGGTCTGAGGCGCGCGTGTCATGGTGTGTCGCTCGCGTTGACAGCCGGACTGCAAGCCGCCAAAAACGTGAATTTGATCACAAGAAACTTCAATGCTTCAACGATTGTGTTCGTTTGATGTTCGTTACGAATAAGGGTAAACCCTTCTTTTTGTTCGTATCTGAGCGTTTAGATTCGCTGACGATGAACCCAAGCCCGCGCCAAATCGAGTTGGTGGACGAGGTGCGCCGCTTGCGCAGCGTGTCGGTCGAGGCCCTGGCCGAGCGCTTTGGCGTCACCCTGCAGACCGTACGGCGCGATGTGCGGCTGCTGGCCGAGGCGGGCCTGATCACACGCTTCCATGGCGGCGTGCGCAGCCCCAGCTCGACCACCGAAAACGTCGCCTATCGCCAGCGCGAACATCTCAACGACGAGGCCAAGCGCTGCATCGCGCGCGCCGTGGCGCAGGCGGTGCCCAATGGCTGCTCGCTCATCATCAACATCGGCACCACCACCGAGGCGATCGCCCGCGAACTGCTCGGCCACCGAGGCCTGCGCGTCATCACCAACAACCTCAACGTGGCCGCCATCCTGTCTGACAACCCGCATTGCGAGGTCATCGTCGCCGGCGGCGTGGTGCGCTCGCGCGACCGCGGCATCGTCGGCGAGGTGACGGTGGATTTCATCCAGCAGTTCAAGGTCGACATCGGCCTCATCGGCATCTCGGGCATCGAAGCCGACGGCACGCTGCGCGACTATGACTACCGCGAGGTGAAGGTGGCGCGCGCCATCATCGAACACTCCCGCGAGATCTGGCTGGCCGCCGACCACAGCAAGTTCAACCGGCCGGCGATGGTTCAGCTCGGCCTGTTGAGTCAGGTGGACATGTTGTTTACCGACCAGCCGCCGCCCGAGCCGTTTCCGGCCCTGTTGGCCGAGGCCGGAGTCAACCTGAACATCTGCAGCCCCATGCCGCCTTGAGCGCTCAGCGGCCAGCGTCAAACGGCCGGTGGTGGCTGGGGCCGGAGCCGGATGAGCGTGGCGTCGCTGTCCTCAAGCGCATCCAGCGCGACGTCCACCGTGGCGTCGGGCGCGAATGCCAGATCAAGGTCGACGCTGCACACGACGGCCTCAGCGGCCTCGGCGGCTTGCTTGAGCGCCTGCGAAAACTCCTTCGCCGTCGGGTAGCGGTCTTCGCGGCGTTTGGCCAGGGCGCGGTCCAGCACCTCGTCCAGGGCCGCCGGCAAGTCGGGCAGCAACTGACAGACGGGCGTGTGGGCGAGGTGCATGGCGTCGCGCATGACGCCCATCGATGTCGGCGCGGCAAAAGGCACGCGCCCGGTGAGCAGCTCGTACAGGATGACGCCCGCAGCCCAGAGATCGGCGCGGCCGTCGGCGCCCACGCCGCTCAACTGTTCGGGTGACATGTAGGTGGGCGTGCCGAGCAGGGTGCCCACCTGAGTGAAGGCGGCGCTCTGGATGCGCGCAATGCCGAAGTCCATGACCTTGACGCGCAGCGGCTCGATCACAAGCATGTTCGAGGGCTTGATGTCACGGTGCACGACGCCGTGCCAGTGCGAGCAGTCGAGCGCGGCAAGCAACTGCTGCAGAACGCTGACCGCGTCGTCCAGCTCGAAACGGCCGCGCTCGCGCATCAGCACGCGCAGCTCCTTGCCCTCGATGAACTCCATCACGATGAACTTGATGCGACCTTGCTCGCCGTACTCGTGCACGGCCACGATGTTCGGGTGGTGCAGCCGCAGCCCGACCTGGGCTTCGCGTCCAAAGCGGGCGCTGGCCGAATCGGCCTGGCTGTCGGTGAGGTGCTCGGCGCGCAGGATCTTGATGGCGACCTTGGCACCGGTGTCGGGGTCGAACCCCTCAAACACCTTGCCCATCGCGCCACTGCCGATCTCGCGAATGACCGGGTACTTTCCGATGCGCTTTGAAGGGGTCATGGGTGCGGGCGTCCAGCGCAATGTCAAGCGCGTGGCCGGGCTCAGATGATGGCCTCGGGCAAGGGCTTGTCAAGCGGCGGCGCACTCAATGCCGGTGGGCGTGATGCGCGTCGGGCACGTGTGCGTGTTGGTGCTTCAGCGGCGCATGCCGGTGGCGATGGCTGTGCGCGCCTGCCACCGCGGCGTCGTGTGCGTGATCGTGATGTCCGTCGTCGTGGCGGTGCGCGTGCTCGTGCTCCATCGCGTCGTGTTCGTGCTCGTGGCCGTGCGATTCGGCCAGGTGCAGCAGCACGCCGGCCAGCATCAGCGCACTGCCCAGCGCCATCACCAGGCCCGCTGGCTGCTCGCCCAGCAGCACCGCGGCGGCGGCGCCGATGAAGGGCGCAAACGCGAACACCGAACCTGTACGCGCCGCGCCAAACGCGCGCTGCGCCAGCAGGTACAGGCGCAGGCTCAGGCCATAACCGGTGGCGCCGATGACGAACAGCGCCAACGCCGCCGCCGCGCTGGGCAGCGGCTCACCGAACGCAAGGGCCAGTGCCGCCGTGGCCGTGGCGCCGAGCGCGGCCTTGGCGGCCACGACCTGGCCCGGATCCCGCTCGGCCAGTGCGCGCGACAGAGTGTTGTCGACGCCCCAGGCCGCCGTCGCCAGCAACACCGCGAGCAATCCCCAGGGCTGGGCGCCGCCACTGCGTTGTGGGTCCAGCACCAACAGCATGCCGCCGGCCATCAACAGGCCCATTGCGGCCCAGACGCGGCCGCCCATGCTTTCGCCATACAAGCGCGCGGCCAGCACGGCCGTGAACAGCGCTTCGAGCGTCAGCATCAGCGACGCGCTGGTGCCGCTGGTGCGCTGCAGCCCCCAGGCCAGCGCCACCGGGCCGATCACGGCGCCAAACGCGGCCATCGCCAAAAGCCGCGGCAGGTCGCCCCGCATCAGACGCGCCTCGCGTTCCGGTGGACGCCGTGACAGCGCACCCACCAGTGCCGCGCCCGCGTACAGCAATGCGGCCGTGGTGAACGCACCCACGCCGACGCCCCAGCGCTGGACCAGCGGTGTGCTGATGCCGAAGAGCAGCGCCGCCAGCAGGGCCAGCACGCCGCCGCGAAGGGCGGGCAGGGAGCGGTGGGGGTGGTGGAGGTCGGTCACGGGAGTCAGGGGTCGTGCGCGCAGACAGCGGGCGTCGAGCGCTCGCTACATCAGAACAGTGTCGTATTGAGGATGCATCGCGAGGAACTCTTTGAGAATCAATAGGTTGCGATGCACAAGTCTGCGTTCTCGTTGCCTGGCTACCCTTCTGGCTACCCATAACGCGAGCGCTCTGAGTGGACGACGTGCGATGTCGTGAGCCGACCGGCCCGCGCCGCACTCGCAATGCCGGTGATCAGCGTACCGCATCGCTCAAGACCTCCTGGAGCAGCCGCGCCGGGCTGTTGTACTTGATCGGGCTGCAAGGCGTGTCGGCCAAGCGGATCGATAGGGTCACCAAGTCCGAAGTCTCCAGGTACTCGCGGTAGCCTTCGGCCATGAACGAATATTCGTTCATGGTGCCGACGACGCTCCGGTTCGCTGTCTTCGTCATTGCGATATC
>JANPMR010000072.1:0-8533 GCA_031427055.1 Rubrivivax sp. | reverse complement strand
CTGGCCAAGCAGTGCCAGATCCAGGTGGCCTACGCCATCGGCGTGGCCAAGCCGATGAACGTGACGGTCTACACCGAAGGCACCGGCGTGCTCAGCGACGAGCGCCTGGCCGCACTGGTGCAGGAGCACTTCGACCTACGGCCGAAGGGCATCATCCTGATGCTCGACTTGCTGCGGCCGATCTACGAGAAGACAGCGGCGTACGGGCACTTTGGGCGTGAAGAGCCGGAGTTCACCTGGGAACGTACCGACAAAGCTGCAGCACTGCGCGCAGCGGCTGGCCTGTAAGGCCACCGCGCTTTGCGCGGCTTGTCCGTGCGCCGTGGCTGCGGGCACAGGGCGCGTCATTTCCAGCTGACCCGGCGTCGTGTCAGTAAGGCATACTGTCTTACCCAAGAGGATGCCCTCGTGCCCAAGCCCACCGAACTCAGCGCCACCGTGTCCAGCAAGGGCCAGGTCGTGATCCCTGGCGATGTCAGGCGGCGGCTCGGTCTGGTCCAGGGTTCGATACTGCGCTTCGTGGTCGACTCCGATGGCGTCAGGCTCCTGCCAGCGGCCGGCGATGTGCGCCGCCTCAAGGGCCGCCTGCCCGCACCGCCGCGGACCGTCTCGGTGGACGACATGAACGCAGCCATCGCCGAGCGCCGCGCCCGCATCGCGGCCGCCTGAACCCGTCGCGACCATGATCGCCTTGGACACCAACGTCCTGGTGCGCTACCTGGCGCAGGACGACCTCAAGCAGGCGGCACTGGCGACCGAGTTGATCGAGCAGCGCCTCACGGCGGCCGACCGCGGCTACATCAGCCTTGTCGTGCTGCTCGAAACCGTCTGGGTGATGGAGAGTCGCTACGCCACCGATGCGAAGGCGGTGCACGCCATCCTGGCAGACCTTCTGGACACGGCGGCGCTGGAGGTGCAGGACGCGGACGCCGTGCGATCAGCCCTTGCAAGGTATGCGCGCGGTGACGTGGACCTGCACGACTGTCTGATCGTTGCTCTGGCCGAACAGCGCAAGGCCAGGGTCGTCACCTTCGATGCCAAGGCAGCCAAGCGGCTGGGCATGAGCCTGCTGCGCTGACCAGTCGAGGCGCAATGTCGCCAGTCTGCAATGCCTCCCATCTACCCCAGCCCCCTGCACCCCGGCGCGCGCATCGCCGTCACCGCCGCCAGCTCCGGCGTCCTGCCGGCGCTGCACCCGCGACTGGACCTCGTCGTCGGCCACCTCCGCACCCAAGGCTTCGACGTCGTCGAAGGCCAATGCCTGCGCGGCGAGTGCCTCAGCGCCAGCGCGCCGCCCGACGCGCCCGCCGCCGAGCTCATGCACCTCTTGATGCAATCCACCTTGGGAGGGCTGGCCTGCCCGGTGCTGGTGGACATCGACATCGGCCACCGGCCACTGCAGTGGGTGTTCGTCAACGGCGCCCTGGCCGAGGTGCAATGGTCGCGCCGCGGCGGCGGCACGGTCCGGCAGCGTCTCTCGTGACGCCGCCCACCCTGGCCGACCTGCGCCGCCACGCGGTAGCGCGCAGCCTGTTCACGCCCACCACGCTGTCCAAGGCGATCGCCAAGCTCGGCTTCGTGCAGGCCGACCCCATCCGTGCGCCTGCCCGGGCACAGGACCTCACCCTGCGCCACCGCGTCAAGGGCTACCGCGCCGGCGACCTGGAGCGCCGCTACGCGTCGCTGCCGATCGAGGAAGACTTCTTCATCAACTACGGTTTCCTGCCTGGCGCCACCCAGGCGCTGCTGCACCCGCGCACGCCGCGCACCGTGTGGCCCAAGGCGCGCTGGGCGCAGGCGCATGCGGTGCTGGATTTCGTGCGCGAACGCGGCGTGGTGCATCCGCGCGAGGTCGACACGCACTTCCAGCATGGAAAGGCGCGCAACTGGTTCGGCGGCAGCAGCAATGCCAGCACGCAGTTGCTTGACGGCATGCACTTTCGCGGCCTGGTGCGCATCGCGCGGCGGGAGGGTGGCGTGCGGCTGTACGCGACCTGCGAGCCGTATGCGCCGCCGGCCGATGTCGCGGCCGCGCTGGACGTGCTGGCCGATGTGGTGGTCAACAAGTACGCGCCGCTGCCCGAGCGCACCCTGAGCGAACTGGTCAGCCGCATCCGCTACGGCGCGCCTCAGTGGGACGGGGCTTGCCGCGCGGCCGTGGCGCGCACCAGGGCGCGCTTGCCCTCGGCAAGGATCGACGGCGTCAACTGGTACTGGCCGGCCGGCGAGAACCCCGCCAGCCGCCGCCATGCGGTGGCCGACGCCGTGCGCCTGCTCGCTCCCTTCGACCCCGTGGTGTGGGATCGCCGCCGCTTCGAGCTGCTGTGGGGCTGGGCCTATCGTTTCGAGGCCTACACCCCGGCGCCCAAACGGGTGCGCGGCTACTACGCGCTGCCGCTGCTGTGGCGCGAACGCGTCATCGGCTGGGGCAATCTCGCCGTTCGCGACGGCGTGCTGCAGGCCGACATCGGCTATGTGACCAAGCGCCCGCGCGAGCGCGGCTTTGGCCAGGCGCTGGACGATGAACTTGCGGCGCTGCAGCGCTTCCTGGGCCTTTGACCGTGGCGCGTCAGGCGGCGGCCGCGCGGCTGGCGCGCACGCGCAGCAACACGCCGGCGATGCCGGCCAGCATCAAGGACAGCGTGGCCGGCTCCGGCACCGGGTTCATGACGCTGGGCGTGTAGTTGCCGAAGGTGACGCCGGCCACGTCAGCGCTGAGTTCGGCGTCGAAGGTGCGGCTGAAGTCGGACTGGCCCGCGCAGGGCTGCGCCGAGCCGCCCGGCGAAGCACTGAAGCAGTTCACGGCGGCGACCAGGTAACCATCAATGTAGAGCGTGTTGCCGACCTGGCTGGGGAAGCTGATGCTGAACATGCCGGTGTTCACGTCGAATGTCTTGCTCGACGAGAACGCACCGGGCGGATTCGCACTTGAAGCCACGTTTCCCGACCAGGCCTGGTTGTTTCGCGTCGCGTCGGTCAGGAAGACCTGAAGGAACTCGCTGGTGGTGGTGTATGCGGTGCCGCCCGCATACGAGGCCGTAGAGCTGTTCAGCGAGACGCCTGAGCTGAAGTCCAGGCGAGCTTGGCGCGCGTCGCGGCCGTCCGGCGAGCCGAGGTCATACACGTCCAGCCGCAGCTGGCTGCCCGCGCGGCTCTCCAGCCTGAAGTCGGAAGACCCACCGCCACCGCCGCCGAAGGCCGAAGCAAAACCTGTGGCGTTGTGGCCATCGATGTGGAACGACATCGTCACCACGATCGGGGCGCCGGGCACCGTGCCCGAGATGGGCGAGTACCCGTTGAAGCTGCTTTTCGTCTTCGATTCGTATTCCGTGCCGCCTGCCGCCACCAGGGCGCGCAGGGTCAGGCTTGAGCCCGATGCGGCGGCGAAGTTGGCTTCGCCACCGCCCAAGCTGCCCAGGTTGACAGGCCCCGGCACGCCCGCTTGCGCCGGCAGGCCGGCCACCGTGAGATCGAACACCGTGCCGACATTGCTGCCGTAGCCGTAGACCGTGTGGGTGCTCTGGGCCGCGGCGCCGAGTGCCATCGATCCAGCCCACAGTGCGAGCAGCATGCGCGCGGCGCGTCGAGTGGTGTGCCGAGTGTTCACGTGTGCCTTTCGGAGACGTGGCCGGGCGCGAACCACAGCCGGCACTTACGCGCAAGTGCGCTACGGTACGGTCGTCGAAGACGACGACACATTCGACTGCGGCACCGGCCGCTGCAGCAGCGCCATCCCCGCACCCAGCGCCAGCGCGCCGGCACTGATCAAGAGCCCGCGCGCCAGTCCGCCGGCGCCGTCGGCCACCGCGCCCACCAGGCTGGGGCCGACGATCTGGCCAAAGGCGAAGACGATGGTGAAGGCCGCGATGCCCGCGGCCCAGGACTCCGGCGCGGCGTTGTGGCGCACCAGCGCGGTGGTCGACGCCACCACCGACAGGAACACGCTGCCGAAGAGCGCACCCGACGCGAACACCACCGCCACGTGCGGGCTCAGCACCGGCAGCGCCGTGGCCAGTGCCAGCAGCGCGTTGAGCAGCGCCAGCGGCACGCCGCCGAGCTGGCGCTGCAACAGCCCCGCCCACAGCCACGACGAGGCCACCACGCCCAGGCCGAGCAGGACGTAGAAGGCGACGATGGCCGGCGTGCCCAGACCCTGTTCGCGCAGCAGCGTGACGATGAAGGTCATGTAGCCGATGTAGCCCAGGCCGAACATCGCGTAGGCCGCCAGGCCCCAGGCAAAGGGCCGCAGGGCCAGGCGCGCCCGTGGCGCGCCGGGCACCGGCGGCTGTGCCAGCAAGCGCGTGCCGGCCGCCGTGATGCCGGTGGCCGCCAGCGCCAGCATGCCCAGCAGCAACCAGGCGCCGGGCCAGGGCAAAGGCGGCACCGCCAGCGCCGACAAGACGATGCCCACCCCGGTGCCGCCGTAGTAAAGCCCCAGCACCAGGCCCGATCGCGCGCCGGGTGCCGTGGCCAGCCGCGCCGCAAGCAGTCCGCCGCCGACGAAGCTGGCGGCGCTGGCCACGCCCGCCAGCAGACGCAGCGCGTAGAGCAGCGCATCAGCGCGCACCAGGCCGTGCGCGGCCAGCAGCAACGAGGCGGCCACGCCACCGCCCAGCATCACCCGGCGAGCATCCAGGTGCGCCAGCACCCGCGGCGCGAGCAACGCGCCGATCAGGTAGCCCAGCGCGTTGGCGGTGTTCATCGAGCCGGCGGTGAAGTAACTCCAGCCGAGGTCGGCGCGCATCGGTGGCAACAGCAGCGCGTACGAGAACCGCGCCAGCCCCAACGACACGGCGGCGGCCAGGCCCAGCGCCAGGGCCGTCTGCAGCGGCGTCGGCGCGCGCGCGTCGTTCACCGCGCCCTTAGCGCGGCGCGCGCCACTTCGGCAAAGCCTTCGCCGCGCTCGCCGTTGGTGATGTAGGCCGGCCACACCGTCAGTTCGGCGGCAAAGCGGCGCAGATTGGCCACGCCGATGGCGAGCGGGAAGCGCTCGAACATCGGCTGGTCATTGGTGGAGTCGCCGACATAGACCCAGCGGTCGATCTCGGCATCCAGTTCACGGCCGAAGAGCCGCTGCGTCATCCACTGCGCTGCGCTCCACTTGTTGTGGCTGCCGAACCAGCCGTTGATGTGGATCGAGCTCACCGTGGCGGTCATGCCCGCGGCCCGCATCAACGCCACCACTTGCGCGATGGCTGCCGGCGGCAGGTGCGAGAACTCGCTGTGGTCGATAGCGATGTCGGTGGCGCGGCCGGCGCTGTCTTGCGCCAGCGTGGCGCCGGGCACGTCACGCAATACCCGCGCCGCCACCTCGCGCAGGCGCGCTGCGTTGGCGGCCCGGGTGACGTCATCCTGAACGAACTCGGTAAGCACGCGCTTACCTTCGCGTATCAGCGCGACGGCGCCGTTCTCGGTCACGATGGCGGCCACCGGCCAGGCCGCGGCGAAAGGCACGCTCCAGCCCAGCGGGCGGCCGGTGATGGCCACCACGGGCAGGCCGGCGGCGGCCAGGTCGTGCAGCGCGGCCAGTGCGGCGGGCTCGATGGCGCCGTCGCGCGTGAGGGTGTCGTCGATGTCGGTCATGACGCCGATTACCCGCGCCAGCGCCGTGGCAGGCATGTGGGCCAGCGGCTGCGGCAGCGCAGGGCGCCCGTCAGGCGGGCGCAGCGGTGCAATATCGATCATGCCGCTGTCACCCCGAGTCACCCCGCTGTCAAGCACGCGCCATGGTCCAGCATTCTGCAGCACCCCCTGCGCGAGGCCAGCGCGAGCCCAGCGCACCGGGCGGCGCGCGGAGGAATTCACGCCCGGCGCGCCGGGTTGATCAGGGCACGCCCCCCATTCGCGGGGGCTGTCGGGCTAGAATTCGGGCTCTTTCCGAGGAGCGTTGCAACCTTCATCCTGAAGGCCAGGCTCGGCAAGACTTCATTGCAACCGCGCTCACCTGCACGACGAGTTTCGTGGGTGAGCATTCTTCTCTCCCCACCCTCGTTCGCTGCAGGTCAATCAACCGCCTGGAGCCTGACGATGAACGCTGTTCTCAAACCCCTGCAGACCGACCAATACGCCGTGGCCGACCTGTCGCTTGCCGACTGGGGCCGCAAGGAAATCAAGATCGCCGAGACCGAGATGCCCGGTCTGATGGCCATCCGCGAAGAGTTTGCGGCCATTCGCCCGCTGCGCGGCGCGCGCATTACCGGCAGCCTGCACATGACCATCCAGACCGCGGTGCTGGTGGAGACTTTGCAAGCCCTGGGCGCTGACGTGCGCTGGGCCAGTTGCAACATCTTCAGCACGCAAGACCACGCCGCCGCGGCGCTCGTGGTCAAGGGCACGCCGGTGTTTGCCTACAAGGGCGAGAACCTCACCGACTACTGGGATTACACGCACCGCATCTTCGAGTTTGGCGCCAAGGGCGACCAGCACGAAGGCCCGAACATGATCCTCGACGACGGCGGCGACGCCACGCTGCTGATGCACCTGGGCAAGAAGGCCGAGACCGACGAGTCGGTGTTGGCCCACCCCGGCAGCGAGGAAGAGACCATCCTCTTCGCCGCCATCAAGGCCAAGCTGGCGATTGACGCCACCTGGTACAGCCGCAAGGGCGCGCAGATCATTGGCGTGACTGAAGAGACAACCACCGGCGTGCACCGCCTGAACGAAATGTCCGCCAAGGGCACGCTGATGTTCCGAGCCATCAACGTCAATGACTCGGTCACCAAGAGCAAGTTCGACAACCTGTACGGCTGCCGCGAATCGCTGGTCGACGCCATCAAGCGCGCCACCGACGTGATGATCGCCGGCAAGGTGGCGGTGGTGGCCGGCTACGGCGACGTCGGCAAGGGCAGCGCGCAGGCCCTGCGCGCCCTGAGCGCCCAGGTCTGGGTGACCGAGATCGACCCCATCAACGCCCTGCAGGCGGCGATGGAAGGCTACCGCGTCGTGACCATGGAATACGCGGCCGACAAGGCCGACATCTTCGTGTCGGCCACCGGCAACCTGAGCGTCATCACGCGCAAGCACATGGCCGCCATGAAAGACCAGGCCATCGTCTGCAACATCGGCCACTTCGACAACGAGATCGAAGTCGCGGCGCTGGCCGACTGCACCTGGGACGAGATCAAGCCGCAGGTCGACCACGTCATCTTCCCGGACGGCAAGCGCATCATCCTGCTGGCCAAGGGCCGGCTGGTGAATCTGGGCTGCGGCACCGGCCACCCGAGCTTCGTGATGAGCTCCAGCTTCGCCAACCAGACGATTGCGCAGATCGAGCTCTTCACGCGCAGCGAGCATTACCAGTCCGGCAAGGTCTACGTGCTGCCCAAGCATCTGGACGAGAAGGTCGCGCGCCTGCACCTCAAGAAGGTCGGCGCCGTGCTGACCGAACTGAGCGACGCTCAGGCGGCCTACATCGGCGTCAGCAAGGCCGGCCCGTACAAGGCCGATACGTACAGGTATTGAGGCCCCTCGGAGCGGCCAGCGCTGCGAGCGGCCGGACGGGCGCTTGACGGGTTGGCCGCGATGACTCCAAAATGGAGCCAGGTTCCATTATGGAGGCAAAATGCCTGTCAATCTGTCGATCAAGGAAGTGCCCGACGCGCTGGCCGACGGCTTGCGGCGGCGCGCGGCGCGCAATCACCGGTCGATGCAACGTGAGTTGATGGCCATCGTGGAAGCGGCAGTATCTGAACCGGCCACGGTTTCCGTACGGGCGGCAGAGCCGGCGGCACCGGCTTATGCATCGGCGTCAGTCGGGCGTGACCGGCACGCTCCGGTCGCCGCCTTCGCCGGCGGCAGCGTTGGCGGCGACGGTTTGCTGGCTGCGCTGGATGCCGTGGTGGCAGGTAGCCGTTGGGGACACGCACCGCTGTTGACGCGCGACCAGGCCAATGATCGCCGGCTGCTGCGCGAGTTCGAGTTCGACGCGCGCCAGATTCCGTCCGGCTCGGCCGCGTCATGAGCGACGCCACTGCGGCGGCAGCCGGGCCGGGGTTCTTTCTCGACACCAACATCCTCATCTATGCCACGTCGCTCAGCGCTGACCACGCGGCCAAGGCGCCGGCAGCCCGGGCCTGGGTCGAGCGCAACGACTGGGGCGTCTCCACGCAGGTGCTGATGGAATTCTTCGCCAACGCCCGCCATCCCCGGCACGGCCTGCTGCCCACCGCCGCGCAAGAATTTGTCGAACTCATCGCCGCGCGGCGCCCGGTGCAGGCTGTTGATCGAGAGCTGGTGCTCGACGCGCTGGCGCTGCGCCACCGCTACTACCTCTCGCACTGGGACGCCGCCATCCTGTGCGCCGCGCGCCGGATGGGGGCGCACACCGTGGTCAGTGAAGACATGCAGTCGGGCCGCGACTTTGAGGGCGTGCAGGTGTTCAACCCGTTCGTGCCGGCCACGGGCGGCAACTGACATGGGCATGTTCGACACCATCGTGTGCGAGCGCCCTTTGCCCGACGCCTGCCCTGAGTGCGAGTTCCAGACCAAATCGCTTGCCTGCGCGATGGACACCTATCGGCTGACCGCCGCCGGC
>JANPMR010000071.1:0-14812 GCA_031427055.1 Rubrivivax sp. | reverse complement strand
TTCATGGAGATCTTCGTGCGCGCCTGGAAGGACAGCGATGGCGACGGCATCGGTGACCTCAAGGGCCTGACGCAGACGCTGGACTACCTGAAGGACCTGGGCATCCGCGGCCTCTGGTTGATGCCCATCACGCCCAGCGCCGACCACGACCACGGTTATCACACCACCGACTTTCGCGACATCGCGCCCGAGTACGGCACGCTGGCCGACTTCGACGAACTGCTGCGCCAGGCGCACCGGCGCGGCATTGGCGTGATCATGGATTACGTCGTCAACCACAGCGCGGTGGAGCACCCTTTCTTCCAGGACGCGCTCAAGGGCCCGGACAACCCATTTCGCGACTGGTATGTGTGGGCCGACGAGGCGCCGCAGGGCTGGGACATCTGGGGCAAGAACCCCTGGTACCACACGGCCAGCGCGCCGTGGACCTTCAAGGGCCACCCGAAGGAGCTGCCGGCGCCGCCGCCCGACGCGCGCGGCTTCTACTTCGGCACCTTCAACCCGAGCACCCCCGACTTCAACCTGCGCAACCCGGCCGTGGTGGCGTATCACGAAGACAGCCTGCGCTTCTGGCTCAACCGCGGGCTGGACGGCTTCCGGCTCGACGCCGTGCCACACATGATCGAGAACAGCGCCAAGGACTGGAACGACCAGCCCGAGAGCCGCGCCCTGACCAAGCGCTTCCAGGACCTGATCCGCGGCTACGGGCGCCGTGCCGTGGTCTGCGAAGCCACCGCCGAGCCGCAGGCCTATGGCGACCCTGCCGTGTGCGGCGGCGCCTTCGCCTTTGGCTACGTGCATCACATTGCCAAAGCGGCGCGCGGCGAGGCCGAATCGGTCAAGCAGGTGGCCGAGTACTACCGCAGTGCGCGGCCGACGATGGCCAGTTTCGTGTCCAACCACGACATTTTTGCCGGCCGCCGACTGTGGGACCAGGTCGAAGGCAACGAGCGCCAGTACAAGCTGGCCGCTGCCACCTACCTGCTGCAGCCGGGCACGCCCTACGTCTACTACGGCGAAGAAGTCGGCCAGGCCGGCCTGCCAGGCCTGGACGGCGACCTGCCGATCCGCGGCCCGATGAGTTGGGCGCCTGACAAAGCCACCGGCGGCTTTACCAAGGGCGTGCCGTTCCGCGCCATCGCGCCCAATGTCAACAGCCACAACGCGCTGCAGCAGCGCCGCGACCCGGCGTCGATCTTCAACTTCTACAAGGCCATGATCGGCCTGCGCAACAGCTTGCCGTCGATCGCCCAGGGCCGCTTCGAGCAGAGTTTTGCGCAGGGCCTGGTGGCGGGCTGGCAGCGCAGCCTGGGCCGCGAGCGCACGGTGGTGGTCATCAACTACGGCACCCAGCCGGCGCCGGTGGCCATCAACGCCATCGGCCGCGGCGCGCGGCTGGTGTCGGCCTGGCCCGCCGGTGGCGCGCAGGCGGCGCGCGCTGACAGCAGGGGTACCGCGCGGCTGATGCTGGCGCCGCAGTCGGTGCGCGTGCTGGTGGTTCGGCCTTGATCCGACGCGCCTCGATGGGGTGGTGCCAACGGGCACGAGACAGCCGCGCACCGCGCACAAGTCCCCGTGGGCCGGTCGCCAGGCGCAGCCAGGCGACGGCAAGCAAGGAGTACTGCCCGTCAGGCGACGAGCCCGGTCCACGGGTCGATCAATGCGACGCCGCACCGCTCGAAGTCGGCGGTGTTCCTCGTGGCAAGCTTCGCCCCGGTGTGCCGGGCAATGGCTGCGATCTGCGCATCGAACTGCGAGATCGGCCGTCCGAGTGAACGTCTGGCGCTGACAACTTCGACATAGACCGGAACGGCCCCCGTATCGAAAGGGAGTATCCGCCCGGAGAAGTCCTCGTCGAACATCGCCGAGAGCGCGCTCTCCAAGGCTGTACGGCGCTTGCCCGCGGGCAGCAAGCGAGCGCCGAGCATCATCTCGGCCTGCGTGACGGCACTGACGAACAGGCTCTCGGGAGGCTGTGCCGCGAACCAGGCCAGCACCACAGGTGACGGATCGGCTCGCAGAAGCTCGGACAGGACGTTGGTGTCGAGCAGCGCGGTCATCAGCGGCCCGCCTTTGCCTTGCGCGCGGCAGAAAGGTTCGTTGGCGGTAAGTCGGTGAAGTCTGGCGGCTGGCGCACCGGCTGGCGCGGTTCGACCGTGAGTTGAACGCCACCCAGCGCGGCGAATCGTGCGTGGATCCTGGTGCCCAGGTCCTGGGCCGGCGCCACGGGCTCCTGCAGCGCCGCGCGGAGAATCTGGCGCGCCTCTTCTTCCATGGAGCGGCTGCGTGCAGCCGCACGCAGCCGCAGGCGGCTCTTGAGCGGATCGTCCAGGTTGCGAATCGTCAGAGTTCCCACGTCGGTGTCCTTTGATGTGGCCGGATGCAATGATAGCAATGACAGCAATGACAGCGCTGTTCGCCTCAAGCTTGTCTCTGCACTGGACGCGGCGCGTGGCGCGCCAGGGCCGCGTGCCCTATGCGGCGTGCGCGGCCACGTGAGCGGCGCCCTGGCCGCGCAGCGTCAAGGCCAGCAGCGCCATCGCCAGCATCACCGCAGCCACGACTGCGTAGGCGACCGCCAGGCCCACGGCGCCGCCGCCGCCCAGATCGGCCAGCGCGCCGATGACCGTGGCCGACAGCAAGGTGCCGATGCTGGTGAAGATGTTGACCAGGCCCTGCGCCGCACCGCGCTGTGCCAGCGACGCCTCATCGATGGCGATGGTGCGCAGCGCGCCGCCGACGACGATGCCCAGGCCCAGCCCGGCCGGCACGGTGGCCCACAAGAAGCCCGCCAGGCCCAGCCCCGGCAGCGCCACGCCGGCATAGCCCAGCATCAGCGCCGCGAAACCGGCCAGCACGATGGCGCGCGCCCCCAGCCGGTTGAGGGCCCGGCCGGCGCCGGCCGAGCCGACCATCGAGCCCAGCACCAGCGGCAGCAGCACGAAGCCGCCATGCTCGCGCGTGACGCCATGCGCCAGCGTGGCGAGCGAGGCCAGGAAGATCACACTGCCCATGCCGAAACCGGCGCCGGCGGTGAGCAGGTAGGTCGTGCGCAGTTGCCGGTTGGCAAACAGCGACAGCGGGATCATCGGCAGCGCGGCGCGGCGCTCCACGCCCACCAGCAGCGGCAGCAGGGCCGCGGCCAGGGCCAGCATCCAGGGCCACAGGTGCAGCCCGAGCAGCCCGTCGGCCACCCGCGTGACGCCCAGCACCAGGGCCGCCAGCCCGACGAAGACGATCACGATGCCGGGCCAGTCCAGCCGCGGCAGCGCACCGGTGCGCCGCTGCGACGGCAACGCACGCCAGCCCAGCGCCAGCACGACGGCGGCGATCGGCAGGTTGGCCAGGAAGATCCACTGCCAGCTCAGCGCCAGCATCACCGCGGCGGCCAGCGGCGGGCCGAGCACGAAGGCCATGCCGTAGGTGGCGCCGATGAGGCCCAGCGCGCGCCCGCGCCGGTGCGGCGGCAACGCGTCGCCGATCACGGCGCTGGCCAGCGGGATGATGCCGCCGCCACCGATGCCCTGGATGGCGCGGCCCACCAGCAGGGTGGTGAAGTCAGCGCTCAGTGCGATGACCAGCGAGCCCAGCGCGAACAGCGCCACGCTGGCCAGGTAGACCGGGCGGCGGCCGTGCCGGTCGCCCAGGTTGGCCATCAGCGCGGTGCTCGACAGCGAGAACAGGATGAACACCGTCATCACCAAGCCGCTGGCGCGGTGATCCAGCCCGAAGGTCTCGCGCAGCACCGGCAAGGCCGGCGCGATGACGGCGGTGTCGAGCGCGGCCATGAACACGCCGGTGAACAGCACCGGCATGAGCGCGCGCGGGAGGGTGCTTTCCGAAGGAGTGGCCGATGGCATGGGTGGAATCGCGCAGACGCCCGCCGATGCGGGCCGGCGCGATTCTAGGAGCCGGGTCTGCAGCCGGCCCTGCGCAAGATCAAGACGCGCGGCCCGGCGCAGCGGTGGCCCGTGTCGTCAGTGCCACTAGCGCGGCCAGCGCCGAGAACGGCCCGCGCCCCGTGGCCGCGGCGATGCGCGCCATCGTCGGCGCGACGTCGTCGCCCACCATGTCCCAGGTGAATCGCCAGCCCCAGTTGCCATTGCACGTGCCGGGCAGGTTCATGCGGTGCGTGCCGTCCAGGCTCAGCACGTCCTGCATCGGAAACAGCGCCAGCTTGGCCACCGAACGGCTGGCCGCGCGGATGAGGGCCAGCGGGATGTCGTGGCCGCTGCCGCTGCCTGCGGGTCCGCCGGCCTGCAGGTACTCGGCGGCGTAGGCGCGCGTGGCCACGGGCGCGGTGTTCCACCAACCAAGCCCGGTGTCGCTGTCGTGGGTGCTGCTGTAGGCCAGGCAATCGCGCACGTGGTGGTGCGGCAGGAAGGGGTGGCCGGCGTTGCCACCCTCCCAGCCGCCGAAGGCCTCTTGCACGATGCGCATGCCGGGGAAGCCGAAGTGCTCGCGCAGCTCGATCACGTCGGGCGTGATGGTGCCCAGGTCTTCGGCCACGATGGGCAGCTTGCCGTGGGTGGCTGCAAACGCGGCTTCGATGGCCGCGAACAGCGGCTTGCCAGGCCCCGGCGCCCAGCGGCCAACGCGCGCCGTGGGGCAGCTGGCCGGCACTTCCCAGTAACCGGCAAAGCCGCGGAAGTGGTCGACGCGAAAGACGTCGGCATGGGCCAGCGCGCGCCGCACGCGCGCGATCCACCAGGCAAAGCCCTCGGCCGCCATGCGGTCCCAGCGGTACAGCGGGTTGCCCCAGCGCTGGCCGTCGGGGCCGAAGCCGTCGGGCGGCACGCCGGCCACGAAAGTGGGCTGGTGCTGCGCGTCCAGAAAGTACAGGTCGGGGCGTGCCCAGACATCGGCGCTGTCGTGGGCGACGAAGATCGGCAGATCGCCCATCAGCTGCACGCCGCGGCGGTGCGCGTAGTCGCGCAGCGCGGCGATCTGGCGCTCGAAACACCACTGCACGAAGGCGTGCACGGCGATGTCGCCGGCCAGGCGCGCGCGGGCCGCCGCCAGCGCCGCGGGGTTGCGGCCGGCCAGCGGCTCTTCCCACAGCCACCAGGGCTGGCCGCCGTGGGCGTCCTTGATGGCGGCGAAGAGTGTCCACCCGTCCAGCCAGGACGCCTCGGCAGCGCACCAGGCGTCGAAGTCCGCGCGCTCAGCGGCTGTGGCGAGGGCGAAGAAGCCGGCCGCGGCCTCGCGCAGCCGCGCCCGGCGCCAGGGGACGGTGGCGTCGTAGTCCACGCGCTGGGCATCGAAGGCCGGTGGCTCGCGCAGCGCGGCCGCCGCCAGCCAGCCCTGCGCGACCAGCGGCTCCAGCGCCACCATCAGCGCGCTGCCGGCAAAAGCCGACGGGCACTGATAAGGCGAGTTGCCGGGGCCGATGGGGTTGACGGGCAGCACCTGCCACAGCGTCTGCCCGGCGCTGGCCAGCCAGTCGACGAAGCGGCGCGCCCCGTCGCCCAGGTCGCCGATGCCGTGCGGGCCGGGCAGCGAGGTGATGTGCAACACCACGCCGGAGCAGCGCGTGTTCAGGTCCATGGGTGCAGGCTCGGACTCTCAGGCTGCCACGCGGCGCAGCACGCAAAGGCTGTGCGCCTCGATTTCGGTGTGGTCCTGCAGCGGCACCGCCGCCGTGCGCGCGCCGCTGTCGAGCAGCACCTGCCACTGGCCCGCTGGCAGCGGCAAGGGCAGGGGCACGGCCGTGGGGTTGAAGGCCACCAGCAAGGGATGCCGCGTGTCCGGGCCGATCTCGCAGGCCAGCGCCTGGGTGTCGTCGTGCAGGCCCTGCCAGCGCTGCGCGCCGGCCACCCACTGTGCCGGGCGCAGCAGCGGCTGGCTGCGGCGCAGCGCGGACAGCTCGGCGACGAAGGCGATGAAGCCTTCGTCGGCCTGCGGCCAGTCGAGCCAGCCGATGGCGTTGTCCTGGTTCCAGGCGTTGTTGTTGCCCCCCTGGCGGTTGCCGAACTCGTCACCGGCGCACAGCATGGGCGTGCCCTGGGCCAGCATCAGCGTGGCCATCATGGCGCGGCGCACGCGCAGCCGGGTGTCGACGATCTCGGGGTCTTCGGTGGGGCCCTCGAAGCCGAAGTTGGCGCACAGCTCGCCGTCGCGGCCGTCGCGGTTGTCTTCGCCATTGGCGCGGTTGTGCTTGCGGCTGTGGCTGACCACGTCGGCCAGCGTGAAGCCGTCGTGCACGGCGACGAAGTTGACGCTGCTGGTGGGCCTGCGCTTGAGCGGGTGGTAGATGTCGGCCGAGGCGCCGAAGCGCTGCGCGAATTCGGCCCGCGTGATGCCCGACTGCTCGGCCTCGGCGCCCAGCCAGAAGCCGCGCGTGGCGTCGCGGAACTTGTCGTTCCATTCCATCCAGCGGCCTGGGAAGCCGCCCAGCTGGTAGCCACGGTGCCCGGCGTCCCAGGGCTCGGCGATGAGGTGCACCTGCGACAGCACCGGGTCCTGCATCAGCGCGGTGAAGAATGCAGCCTCTGTGCTGAACACGCCGTCCGCGTTGCGCCCCAGCACCGCGGCGAGATCGAAGCGGAAGCCGTCGACGCCCATCGCCTGCACCCAGTGGCGCAGCGAGTCGAGCACGAAGCGCGTGACCTGCGGGTGCGCCACGTTGAGCGTGTTGCCGCAGGCGCTGAGGTTCTCGAGCCGGCCGTCGCCCTGCACGCGGTAGAAGCTGCGCTGGTCCAGCCCGCGCAGGCTGATCGTGGCGCCCTGCTCGTTGCCCTCGGGCGTGTGGTTGAAGACCACGTCGAGCACCACTTCCAGGCCGTGGTCGTGCAGCGTGGCCACCATGCGCCGGAACTCGTCGTTGACGGCCGACGGGTCGCCCGGCTGGCAGGCCAGCCGCGGGTCGGGGCAGAAGAAGCCCAGGGTGTTGTAGCCCCAGTAGTTGACCAGGCCCGGCGGCATCATCGGCTCGTCGAGGTGGTAGTGCACCGGCAGCAGGCTCAGCGTGGTCACGCCCAGGCGCTTGAAGTGCGCGATGGCCGCGGGGTGCGCCAGCGCCGAGTAGGTGCCGCGCAGCTCGCTCGGAATGCCCGGGTGCTGCCGGCTGAAGCCCTTGACGTGGACTTCGTAGAGCAGCAGGTCGGCGGCTGCGTGCCGCGGTGCGTTGGCGCGGCCGGCGGCCGCGGTGGTGCCGGCGGTGGTGGCCGGCGGCGCCACGCGCGCCTTCAGCGCGACGGCGGCGTTGTCGCGCGTGTCGAAGCTCTCGTGGTGCTGGCCCAGCACGTAGCCGTGGTGCTCGGGCCGCCACGCAAAGCGGCCGACGATCTCGCGCGCCCAGGGGTCGAGCAGCAGCTTGTGGGGGTTGTAGCGGTGGCCGCGCGACGGCGCGTACGGGCCGTGCGCGCGCAGGCCGTAGACCAGCCCCGGCACGGCCGCGGGCAGGAAGCCGTGGAAGACGCCGTCGTGCGGGCCGTGCAGGCGCACGCGCGCGGTCTCGTCGCCGCCCAGCGCATCAAACAGGCACAGCTCGACGGCCATGGCATGCTCGGCAAAGAACGCAAAGTTGACGCCGCCGTCGCGCGCATGCGCGCCCATGGGCTCGGCGCGACCGACTTGGATAGAACGGGTGGGCGGCTTCGTCATGTAGTTATGCTACATCGGGCATTCCCGGATGTCACGCTAAGTGGTTGATTCCAAAGAATAATTTGCGAGCGCTTGGGGGACAATCTCGCTTGTTCTCAGACCGTCTCGCTTGTATATTCGATACATAAGCGCCCCAAGCGGCACGGAGACAAATGTGGCCGATGTGAAACTGTCCGGGATCGGCAAGGCCTTCGGCGACGTCAAGATTCTCAAGGGCATCGACCTCGAGATCCGCGACGGCGAATTCATGGTCTTCGTAGGCCCCAGTGGCTGCGGCAAGAGCACGCTGCTGCGCATCATCGCCGGGCTGGAAGATGTCACCGAGGGTACGTTGTTGATTGGCGGCAGGGTCGTCAACGACGTGCCGCCGGCCGAGCGCGGCATTGCGATGGTGTTCCAGAGCTACGCGCTTTACCCGCACATGAGCCTGTTCGACAACATGGCCTTCGGCCTCAAGCTGGCCAAGGTGCCGCCCGCCGAAATCGAGGCCGCCGTCAACAGCGCGGCCAAGATCCTGCACATCGAGCACCTGCTGCAGCGCAAGCCCAAGGATCTGTCGGGCGGCCAGCGCCAGCGCGTGGCCATCGGCCGCGCCATCGTGCGCAAGCCCGAGGTGTTCTTGTTCGACGAGCCCTTGAGCAACCTCGACACCGCGCTGCGCGTCAAGATGCGCTACGAATTCGCCAAGCTGCACGAGCAGTTCAAGACGACCATGGTCTACGTCACGCACGACCAGGTCGAGGCCATGACGCTGGCCGACCGCATCGTCGTGCTGAACGCCGGCGTCATCGAGCAGGTGGGCTCGCCGATGGGCCTGTACGAGCACCCCTGCAACCTGTTCGTGGCCGGCTTCATCGGCAGCCCGGGGATGAACATCATCGACGCGGTGGTCGAGCAGGCGGGCGCGTCGGGCGCCACCGTCAGGCTGGGCGGCGGCGAGTCCATCCGCTGCGCCGTCGACGCCAGTGCCGCGAAACCCGGCGACAAGGTCAAGCTCGGCGTGCGCCCCGAGCACCTGCGCGCCGCCGTGGCCGACAACGCGCTGGCCACCACCGTCACCTTCGTCGAGAGCCTGGGCAGCATGACCTACGCCTACTGCAGCAATGCCGGGCACGAGGACGTCATCACCTGCGCCGTCGAGGGCGACCGCCGCATTGGCCACGGCGACGCGCTGCCGCTGGGCGTGCCGGTCGACAAGGCCTATCTCTTCGACGCCCAGGGCCGCGCGTTCCAGCGCCTGGCGGCCGCCGAGCATCTTCGTGCGGCTTGAGTTGCGCGCCGCGGCTCTTGCAGCCGCCTTGCTTCTGACCGCCGTCGCCCACGCCCAGGCGCCGTTGCGCCTGTTGCTGTGGGTCAATGGCGACAAGGGCTACAACGGGCTGCAGAAGGTAGGGGATGAATTCAAGCGCCAGTCGGGCGTCGAGGTCGTGGTGCAGCACCCCGAGGGCGCGACCGACAAGTTCCAGGCCGCTGCCGCCGCCGGCAAGGGCCCGGACATCATGTGCTGGGCGCACGACCGCGTGGGCGAGTGGGCCAAGTCGGGGCTGCTCACGCCGGTGCGCGCGCCGCGGCGCATCCGCGACGAGATCGAAGACAACGCCTGGGCGGCCTTCACCTACCGCGGCCAGGTCTGGGGTTATCCGTTGGCCATCGAGGCCGTCGGGCTGATCTACAACAAGGCGCTGGTGCCCGTGCCGCCGGCCAGCTTTGACGAGGTGATCGCGCTCGACAAGCGGCTCAAGCCACAGGGCAGGAGCGCCATCCTCTGGGCCTACAACAACAGCTTCTTCAGCTGGGGGCTGATGGCCGGCCCGGGCGGCTTCATCTTCGGCCGCGACGCCGCCGGCAACCTCGACCCGCGCAGCGTGGGCATCAACCACCCGGGCGCGCTCAAGGGCGCCGAGATGATCGACCGCCTGGTCCGCAGCGGCCACATGGTCAAGGGCGCGCGTTACTCCGAGATGGAGGCCGGCTTCGCCAAGGGCCAGGTGGCGATGATGATCAACGGCCCCTGGGCCTGGGACAACGCACGCAAGGTCGGCATCGACTTCGGCGTCGCGCCCATCCCGAGCGTCGACGGCAAGCCCAGCAAGCCCTTCGTCGGCGTGCTGGGCTGCATGATCACCGCGCCCAGCAAGCTCAAGGACGTGGCGCGTGAGTTCATCGAGAACCACCTGCTGAAGGTCGACAACCTGAAGATCGTCGCCGCCGACGTGCCGCTGGGCGTGCCGGCCAACAAGGCCTACTACGCCGAGCTCAGCGCCGACCCGCGCATCGCCGCCACCATGGCCAACGCCAAGGCCGGCGAACCGATCCCCAACATCCCCGAGATGGGCCGCTTCTTCCCCGCGATGGATGCGGCGCTGGAGGCCATCACCAACGGCCGGCAGGCACCGAAGGATGCACTGGACGGCGCGGCAGCGCGGATGAAGCAATGACCCCCCCCCGTGGCGCCATCGGCGCTCCCCCCCAGGGGGGGCGAGCCGGACAAGGATCCGTCCCTGCGGACGGATCCTCGCCTGCGAGCGCCAGGGGCATCCTCGCCCCTGGCGCCGCCAGCGGCCCGGCGAAGCCGGTTCCGCGGCGTCTGCTCGAAGTCGCCATCAGCGGCGTCGCCGCCTTGGCGCTGCTGTGGTTCGTCTTCAGCCTGTGGGCGGCGGGGCAGCCGCTGCCGGCAGTCGGCGTGCTGGCCCTGGGCGGCAGCGCGCTCTACGTCTACGGCACGGCAACGAGCGTGGCCTGGAAGTATCTGTTTCCGGGCATCGCCGGCATGCTGGTGTTCGTGGCCTTTCCGCTCGTCTACACGGTGCAGATCGGCTTCACCAACTACTCATCGAGCAACCTGCTGGATGAGTCGCGCTCGCGTGCCTACCTGCTGCAGCAGACGCTGGCCGACGAGGCCCACGCGCGCGCCTTCACGCTGCATGCCGATGGCGCGAGCTTGCGGCTGAAGCTGATGCCCGAGGAGGGCTCGACGGGCGAGGTCCTCCTGTCGCCGCCGTTGACGCTGAAGGCGCCCGTGCCGCCGGTGGCGATGCAGCCCATCGGCGCCGCGACGCTGGGCGATGCACTGCCGCTGCGCGACCTGATCCGCCACCGCGACGCGCTCGCGGCCCTGCAACTGCAGCTTCCCGACGGCAAGGCCATCCGCTACGCCGGCCTGCGCGAGTTCGGCCCCATCGAGCCGATGTGGAAGGACAAGGGCGACGGCTCGCTGACGCAGATCGCGTCGAACACCGTGTTCAAGCCGAACCGCGAAACCGGCTTCTTCGAGACTGCCGCCGGCGAACGCATGCAGCCCGGCTTCAAGGTCAGCATCGGCTTTGCCAACTACACGCGCATGCTGTTCGATGCCGACTTCCGCGGCCCCTTTGTCAGCATCTTCGTCTGGACGGTGCTCTTCGCCGGCCTCACCGTCGTCTTCAGCACCGCGCTGGGCATGACGCTGGCGGTGCTGCTGGAGTGGGAGTCGCTCAAGTACCGCACGCTGTACCGCACGCTGCTGTTCCTGCCCTACGCGGTGCCCGGCTTCATCAGCATCCTGGTGTTCAAGGGCCTGTTCAATCAGAACTTCGGCGAGATCAACGGCATCCTCGACGCGCTGCTGGGCGTGCGCCCGGCCTGGTTTGCCGATCCGCTGCTGGCCAAGGTGATGATCCTCATCGTCAACACCTGGCTGGGCTATCCGTACATCATGATTCTGTGCAGCGGCCTCATCAAGGCGATCCCGGCCGATCTGTACGAAGCCAGTGCCATCGCCGGCGCCAAGCCGCTGACCAACTTCTTCAAGATCACCGCGCCGCTGATCGCCAAGCCGCTGACGCCGCTGCTCATCAGCAGCTTCGCCTTCAACTTCAACAACTTCGTGCTGATTTCGTTGTTGACCGACGGCCGGCCCGACTTCCTCAACACCAAGCTGCCGGCCGGCACCACCGACATCCTGGTCAGCTACACCTACCGCATCGCCTTCACCGACAGCGGCCAGAACTTCGGCCTCGCCGCCGCCATCAGCACGCTGATCTTCGTGATGGTGGCGATCATGGCGATGGTGCAGTTGAAGATCACCCAACGAGCGGAAGCCAAGAGGTAACGCGATGGCCATCGTCACCGGAAAAAGCCAGCGCTGGCGCGTCTGGGCCGCCCACGCGGGGCTGTGGGTGCTGCTCGCCTTCACGCTGTTTCCGCTGCTCGCCGTGGTCAGCATCAGCCTGCGGCCGGGCAACTTCGCCACCGGCTCGCTGATCCCGGCCACCATCAGCTTCGAGCACTGGCAGCTGGCGCTGGGCATCCCCGTCACGCAGGCCGACGGCAATGTCGTGCAGCCGCCGTTTCCGGTGCTGTTGTGGCTGTGGAACAGCATCAAGATCGCCACCATTTCCTCGCTGCTGATCGTGGCCATCAGCACCACCGCGGCCTACGCCTTTGCGCGCATGAGGTTCCAGCGCAAGGAGCTCATCCTCAACAGCATGCTGCTGCTGCAGATGTTTCCGGTGGCGGTGGCGCTGGTGGCCATCTACGCCATCTTCGAGGGCATCGGCACCCGGCTGCCCTGGCTGGGCATCGAGACGCATGCCGGCCTCGTCGTGGCGTACATGGGCGGCGTGGCCATGCACATCTGGACCATCAAGGGCTACTTCGAGACCATTCCGCTGGAGATCGAAGAGAACGCCAAGGTCGACGGCGCCACGCACTGGCAGGCCTTCCGCTACGTGCTGCTGCCGATGGCGGTGCCGATCCTCATGGTGGTCTTCGTGCTGGCCTTCATCGGCACCATCATCGAGTACCCGGTGGCGTCCATCCTGCTGCGCGAAGAGCCCAACCTCACGCTCGCGGTGGGCAGCAAGTTCTACCTCGCCGAGCAGAAGGACCTGTGGGGCGATTTCGCCGCCGCCGCAGTGCTGAGCGGCCTGCCGATCACGCTGGTGTTTTTGCTGGCGCAGAAGTGGATCGTCTCGGGGCTCACCGCCGGCGGCGTGAAGGGATAAGGCGATGCGCCACGGCCTCGTGCTGGCGGCGGGTCTGCTGGCCGCCTTGCCTACCTGGGCAGCGCCCGCGCCGGCCTGCACGCCCGACCCGTTGGCCGGCCGCGCGCTCTATCTGCGTGGCAGCTTCAACGGCTGGGCTGCGGCTGACGCGCAGCGCTTTGGATGGGCCTGCAACCGATGGGTGCTGGTCACGCGCCTGAGCGGCGAGCACAACTTCAAGCTCGCCGATGAGGGCTGGAGCCTGGACGCCGACTTCGGCTCGACCGACGGCCGCACGCTGTTGCAGCGCGGCCCCGACATCAAGCGCCGCTTCAACGGCAACACGAGGTTCACCGTCACCATGAGCGACACCCCAGCCGCGCCGCAACTGAACATCGAAGCCTGCGAAGGCGGCCCGCCGCTGGGCGAGACGCTGCTCTTCCTGCGCGGCACGATCAACAACTGGGCGGCGCAGGAAGACTTTGCCTTCCAGTACAGCTGCGACGCCTACTACCTCAACCTCAAGGCCAGCGGCCGCCACGAGTTCAAGATTGCCGACGCTTCCTGGACACCGGCGCACACCATCGGCCCCGAGGGCATCGCGAGCGGCGCCAACTTCGCGCATGCCTTCGATGGCGAGCACACGGTGCGCCTGGCCTGGGCCGGCGGGCGGCCGCAGATGAGCGTAGGCCCCAAGACCTTTGCCGATCCGCGTATCGCTGCGGTGGCCGACCCGCTGGCGCTGGGCCTGCGCTTCGACTCGCGCACCAGCGTCGACAAGCAGCCCTTCGGCGCCGTGCCGGCCGGCACGCCGATGCGCTTTTCGCTGTCTGCCCTGCCGGGCGTGAGCCGCGTCACGCTGGTCGTCGAGACGCGTCGCCTGGAGGGCAATCAAGAGGTGCTCGAGTACCGCGAGATCGCCCGCGTGCCGATGGTGAAGGCCGCCGCCGAGAGCGGGCGCGAACGCTGGAGCGCCAGCCACCGTTTCGACGACGTCGCGGTGCATGGCTATTGGTTCGAGGCCGAGATCGGCGGCCAGCGCTATGCCTACCAGAACAACGCTGACGCGGTGTTCTGGACGCGCGAAAAGGGCAGCGGCGGTGCGGGCGCGGTGCTCGACCTGCCCAAGGCGCTGGGCACCGTGCGGCGCTTTCGCCAGACCGTCTACGCACCCAACTTCAAGGTGCCCGAATGGGCCGCCGACGCCGTCTACTACTACATCTTCCCGGATCGCTTTCGCAACGGCGACAAGTCCAACGACCCGCGGCCCGGCGTCACGCGCTACCACGCGGCCACCGTCGAACTCCACAAGAACTGGTTCGACAAGCCCTGGCGCCCCGGCGACGGCAGCGACGCGCACTACAACAACGACTTCTTTGGCGGCGACCTCGCCGGCATCATCGACAAGCTCGACTACATCCGCGACCTGGGCGCCAACGCGATCTACATGACGCCGGTGTTCCGCGCCAGCAGCAACCACAAGTACGACACGGCCGACTACCGCCACATCGACCCGGCCTTTGGCAGCAACGCCGACTTCGAGCGCCTGACGCAAGAGGCCGCCAAGCGCGGCATCCGCGTCATCCCCGACGCCAGCCTCAACCACACCGGCGCCGACTCGATCTACTTCGACCGCTTCGGCAACTTCAAGACCGGCGGCGCCTTCGAGGGCGGCAAGGTCCGGCCCGACTCACCGTATGCAAGCTGGTACAGCTTCGATGCCACGCAGACCGCGCCCGACAAGCAATACCGCGGCTGGGTGGGCGTGAGCGACCTGCCCGAGCTCGACAAGGCCAGCCCCGGCTGGCGCACCTTTGCCTATGGCGCGCCGGACTCGATCACAAAGCTCTGGCTGGACCGCGGCGCCAGCGGCTGGCGCATGGATGTCGCGCCCTGGGTCAGCGACGACTTCTGGCGCGAGTGGCGCAGCGCGGTCAAGGCGACGAAGCCCGACGCCATCACCATCGCCGAGACCTGGTTCGATGCCAGCAAGTACTTCCTGGGCGACATGTTCGACAGCACCATGAACTACATCTTCCGCAACAGCGTGCTCGAGTACGCTGGCGGCGGCAAGGCGGACGTGCTGTACCGCAATCTGGAGCTGCTGCGCGAGGCCTACCCGCCGCAGGCGCTGTACGCGCTGATGAACCTGCTGAGCAGCCACGACCAGGCACGCAGCCTGCACGTGCTGGGCTGGCACGACGACAGCGGCGCCGAGGCCATCGCGCTGGCCAAGGCCCGCT
>JANPMR010000070.1:0-14253 GCA_031427055.1 Rubrivivax sp. | reverse complement strand
GACGGCAGCCACAGCGTGATCCTGCCGCAGGTCACGTTTGGCATCGCGGTGCGCATGGCGGTGATGAGCACGATCGCGGGGAACGCCGCATGAGCGCCGCCGGGCCGCTCCCAAGGCGCTCGCTCCCCCCTGGGGGGACGGCGCGCAGCGCCTAGGGGGCTCAATGAAGATCCTGATCCGCAACGGCCGCGTCATCGACCCGGCTTCGGGCCGTGACGAAGTGGCCGATGTCGCCATCGCCTCGGGCCGCATCGTCGGCATTGGCGCGAAGCTCGACTTCACGGCAGAGCGCGTCATCGACGCCACCGGCCTGGTCGTCGCACCGGGTCTCGTTGATCTCGCCGCACGCCTGCGCGAACCCGGGCGCGAGCACGAAGGCCTGCTCGAAAGCGAACTGGCCGCAGCCGCTGCCGGCGGCGTGACGAGCCTGGTCTGCCTGCCCGACACCGACCCCGTGCTCGACGAGCCGGGGCTCGTGGAGATGCTCAAGTTTCGCGCCCGCAAGCTGTCGCGTTGCCGGCTGTTTCCGCTGGGCGCGCTGACCAAGGGGCTGGCCGGGCAGGCGCTGACCGAGATGGCCGAGCTGACGGAGAGCGGCTGTGTCGGCTTCTCGCAGGCCGACGTCGCCATCACCGACACCCTGGTGCTGCAGCGCGCGCTGCAATACGCCGCCACCTACGGCTACACGGTGTGGCTGCGACCGCAGGACGCTTTCCTCGGCAAGGGCGTGGCGGCGCAGGGCGCGGTGGCGACACGGCTGGGCCTGTCGGGCGTGCCGGTGGTGGCCGAAACGATCGCCCTGCACACGATCTTCGATCTCGTCCGCGCCACGCGCGCCCGCGTCCACCTGTGCCGGCTGTCCAGCGCCGCCGGGGTGGCGCTGCTGCGCGCGGCCAAACTTGAGGGCCTGCCGGTGACGGGCGACGTGAGCATCAATTCGCTGCACCTCACCGATGTCGACATCGGCTACTTCAACCCCGACATGCGCCTGAATCCGCCGCTGCGACAGGGCGCCGACCGTGACGCGCTGCGTGCCGCGCTGGCCGATGGCACGCTCGATGCGCTGGTGTCCGACCACGACCCGGTGGCCGAGGACATGAAGAACCTGCCCTTTGGCGAGGCCGAGCCGGGCGCCACCGGGCTTGAGCTGCTGCTGAGCCTGGCGCTGCGCTGGGGCCAGGACAGCGGCCTGGCGCTGCCGGCCCTGTTGGCGCGCGTCACCTGCGGGCCGGTGGCTGTGCTGGGCGACGCCATTGGCTCGCTGGCCAGCAGCGCCGGGCGCCTGGTCGAAGGCGGCGTGGCCGACGTCTGCGTCTTCGACCCCGCCGCCGAATGGGCGGTGCTGCCCGGCGTGCTGGCCAGCCAGGGCAAGCACACGCCGTTTGCGTTTGCCAGCACCGGCATGGCGCTGCCAGGCAAGGTGCGCGCCACATTGGTAGCTGGCACGCTGGCCTTCGAAGCCGCAGCGTCTTGATGCGCGGCGCTGCAACAGGATGGCGCCCGCTGCGCGGCGCCATCGGCGCCTGGCGCCTGCTGCGCGCCGTGCTGCATCTGCTGCACGGCATGGCGGTGATGTCGCGCTTTCCGATGCTCGACGCTGCCGGCCGCCATGAGCGCATCCGCTGGTGGTCGGCCGGGCTGCTGCGGGTGGTCGGCCTGAACGTGCAGGTCAATGGCACGCCGCGGCCGGGCGCCACGCTGATCGTGGCCAACCATGTCTCCTGGCTCGACATCGCCGCCATCCACGCCGCCGCGCCGCACGCGCGCTTCGTGTCCAAGGCCGACGTGCTGAAGTGGCCGCTGCTGGGCTGGCTGATTCGCAACGCCGGTACCCTGTTCATCGAGCGTGAACGCAAGCGCGACGCGGTGCGTGTAGTGCACGCAGTGGCCGCTGCGCTGCAGGCCGGCGACACCGTGGCGGTGTTTCCCGAGGGCACCACCGGCGCGGGGCCCGAGCTGCTGCCCTTTCACGCCAACCTGCTGCAGGCCGCGGTGGCCACCGGCACGCCTGTGCAGCCGGTGGTGCTGCGTTTCTTCGACGCTGCCGCGCGCTTCAGCCCGGAGGTGGTCTACCTGGGCGAGACGACCATGCTGCAGAGCATGTGGCGTGTGGCCACGGCGCGCGGGCTGGGTGTGCAGGTCGACATCCTGCCGCCCATGGGTACACAGCATGCCGACCGGCGCGCTTTGGCGGCACACTTGCGCGATGTCATTGCCGATCAGCTGAAGGCCTGACCATGCTGCTGGCCTGGGAGGATGAAAGCGCGCTGGCCCGCCCGCTGGCGGCTGCCCTGGGCGTGCCGTTGGCGCGGGTGGGCGAGCACCGCTTTCCTGACGGCGAGACGCGGCTGCGACTGCCGCCCAAGCTGCCGCCACGCACGGTGTTCTTGCGCGGCCTGCAGCAGCCCAACGAGAAGCTGCTGCCGCTGTTGCTGGCCGCCGCCGGCGCGCGCGAACTCGGCGCCACGCACCTCACGCTGGTCAGCCCCTACCTGGCCTACATGCGCCAGGACATGGCCTTCACACCGGGCGAGGTGGTCAGCCAGCGCCACCTGGGGCGGTTGCTGGCCGGCGCCTTCGACGCCGTGATCACGGTCGACCCGCACCTGCACCGCGTGGCCACGCTGGACGAGATCGTGCCCGGCCGCCGCGGCGTGGCCTTGTCCGCCGCGCTGCTGCTTGGCGCCCACGTCGCGCGGCAGGTGCCGGGCGCACTGCTGTTGGCGCCCGACGAAGAAGCGGGCCAGTGGGTGCGCGCCGCCGCGCTGGCGCAAGGCCTGGACCACGCGGTCTGCCACAAGCAGCGGCATGGTGATCGCGACGTGGACGTGTCGCTGTGCGATGCCCGCGTTGCCGGCCGCGCCGTGGTGCTGTTGGATGACGTGGCCAGCACGGGCCGCACGCTGGCCGCGGCGGCGCGCGGCGCGCTGGCGCAGGGCGCGGCCACGGTGGACGTGGCGGTGTCGCACGCGCTGTTCATCGGCGACGCCCTGGCGGCGGTGCACGCCGCCGGCGTGCGCCATGTCTGGAGCAGCGACTGCGTGCCGCATGCCAGCAACGTGGTGTCGGTGGTGCCGCTGATTGCCCAGGCCATCGTGGCGCTGAAGCTGACCCGCCCTGACGTGCCGCGGGCAAACGCCGGCGGTGCCGGCTCCGAGGTGCAGCCATGACCCAGCGCGTACCGCTGACCGAGGTCCGCGATCTCATGGCGCCCGGGCGGCCGCTGCCGTTTCCGGTTTTCGACGGTAGCGGCCGTTTGTTGCTGGCCGCCGGCCAGAGCATCCACGACGCGCAACAACTCGCCGCCTTGCTCGAGCGCGGCGCCTGCGTCGAGATGGCCGTGGCAAACGAGGTCCGCGCGGCGCGTGCCGCGGCGGCCGCAGGCGGCGGCCTGGCCCCGAGCGCGCGCCGCCGCACCTGGTTCGACGAGCTCGACCGCCAGACATGGGCACTGGAAGATGTCCTGCGGCAACTCGGCAAGGGCCTCGACGTGGCGCCCCGGCTGGAGGCCTTTGCTGACGGCTACATCGCGCTCATCGAACGCCACCTCGACGCCGCGCTGTACACCTGCGTGCGCCAGCACGACCGACGTTTCGCGCTCTATGCGCTCACGCATGTCCTGCACGCGGCCACGGTGGTGCTGGTGACGACGCGGCAGATGGGCTGGCCGGCCGATCGCGAGCGCGCCGCGGTGCGCGCGGCGCTGACCATGAACGCCAGCAGCCTGGAGCTGCAGGCGCGCATGGCCGAGCAGACCGACCCGCCGACGAAGAAGCAGCTCGAGCAGATCCGCGCCCACCCGCATCAGTCGGCGCAGCTGCTGCGCGACAGCGGCGTCACCGACACCGAGTGGCTGGCGGCGGTGGAAGATCACCATGAGCGCGCCGGCGGCACCGGTTACCCGCGCGGCCTGGCCGAGGCGGGTGAGATCGCACGCGTGGTGCGCGCCGCGGACGTCTTTACCGCCAAGATCAGCCCGCGCGCCAACCGCGCGCCCATGCTGCCGCAGCAGGCGGCGCGGCAACTGTTCCAGGACGAGCAGGGCGGGCCCTTCGCGGCGGCCCTGATCAAGGCCGTCGGCATCTATCCACCGGGCGAGTTCGTCAAGCTCAAGAACGGCGAGACCGCCATCGTCACGCACCGCGCCAGCGCCGGTGGGGCCACCGCCGTGGTGTCGCTGCTGGCGGCCAACGGCAAGCCGCTGGCGGGCGCACCGCGGCGCGACACCTGCACGGCCGAGCACGGTATCGCCAGCGTCTTGCAAGAGCGCGCCACGCTGCCGCGCGTGCTGCCCGAACAGGTGTACGGCCTGCTCGAGGCCTGATCAGCGCGCGGCCGCCGGCGCCGCGATGGCCACCGCCAGCGCGCCGGGCCGCACGCGCACCGTCACCTTGCGAGCGGCCGTCATCGCTTCGCCGTCGGCGGCCAGTGGCAGCGGCGCCAGAGCCTCGATGACAGCCTGCTCGAAGGACAAGGTCTGCACCTCGGCGTGCCCAAGATGGCGGCCGATCAGCAGCCGCGGCAGCATGGCCAGCGCCCCAACGCGGCCGAAGCGGCCGGCCAGCAGCAAGTCGAGCCGGCCGTCGTCGATGCGCGCGCCCGGCACCGCGGGCATGCCGCCGCCGTAGGTGGGGGTGTTGAGCGTCGAGGCGAACAGCGCCGGAGCGTCGTGCACCGCGCGGCCATCGATCGTCACGCTCATCTCGGCCAGGCGCAGCGCGGCAATCTCCTGCAAGGTGGCCAGCAGGTAGCGCGGCAGGCCGCCGATCCACGCCGGGCCCTGCAAGGCGCGCAGCGCGACGGCGGCGTCGAAGCCGACGCCCAGGCTGGACACGAAGGGCCGCAGCTCGTGCTCGGTGTGCACCTCGCCGACGTCCACCGCCGCGGCGGGCGCCGTCAACGCGTGATCCAGGGCGCGCCTCCAGGGCCAGCCGCGCAGGCCAAAGGCACGCGCACTGTCGTCGCCGCTGCCGGCCGGCACCAGTCCCAGTTCGCAGCCCCGCGACAGCAGCGCCGGCAGCAGGCCGTGCAGCGTGCCGTCACCGCCCACCACCACCACGCGCGTGCCCAGCGGCAGGGCCTCGATGCACGCCCGCGCGGCGGCCACGCTGTCGGGCATCGCAAAGTCGACCTGCGCAGGGTTGGCCGCGAGTGCAGCGCGCAACGGATCGGCCAGCCGCGCCGCACGGCCGCCACGTGCATGGGGGTTGAGCAGTACGAGCGGCATGGGCGCGGCGGGGGCTTTGGCCGGCGCAGCCAAGCGCTGCCCGGTGCAATCTGGCGCGGCGGTGCTCAGCCCTTGCGGCCCTGCGCCGCGACGGCTGCCGCTGCGCGCGCTGCGGCCTCGGCGTCGCCGAGGTAGTAGCTCTTGATGGGGCGCAGGTCGGCGTCAAGCTCGTACACCAGCGGAATGCCGTTGGGGATGTTGACGCCGACGATGTCGTCGTCGCCAATGTCGTCGAGGTACTTCACGAGCGCGCGGATGCTGTTGCCGTGCGCCGCAATCACCAGCCGCTGGCCGCCCTTGATGGCCGGCGCGATGCGCTCGTTCCAACACGGCATCACGCGCGCCACGGTGTCCTTCAGGCATTCGGTGAGTGGAATCGCGTCGCGGTCGATGCGGGCGTAGCGCACATCACCGCGCTCGCTGCGCGGGTCGGCGGCGTCCAGCGGCGGCGGCGGTGTGTCGTAGCTGCGGCGCCAGACCAGCACCTGCTCGTCGCCGTACTGGCGCGCCATGTCGGCCTTGTTCAGGCCCTGCAGGGCGCCGTAGTGGCGCTCGTTCAGGCGCCAGTCGTGCAGCACCGGCACCCAGGTGCGCTCCATCTCGTCCAGCGCGTGCCACAGCGTCCACACTGCGCGCTTGAGCACCGAGGTGTAGGCGGCGTCGAACTCGAGCCCGGCCTCGCGCATCAGCCGGCCGGCCTCTCGGGCCTGGGCCACGCCGGTGTCGGTCAGCGGCACGTCGGTCCAGCCGGTGAAACGGTTCTCGAGGTTCCAGGTGGATTCGCCGTGGCGAACGAGGATGAGCTTGTGCATGGGGCCAGATTCTATAATTCGCGGTTTTGCACCAGCGCGGCGGGCTCCCTTGAAATTCTTACTCGACAACTGGTATCTCTTTCTCGTCGCGGCGGCCTCTGGTGGCCTGCTGATCTGGCCCGTCCTGCGCGGCGCCGGTGGCGGCGCGGGCAGCGTCGGCACCAGCGAGGCGGTGCGCCTGATCAACCGCGAGAAGGGCGTGCTCGTCGACGTCAGCGAGCCCGAAGAGTTTTCCGCCGGCCACGCCGGTGGTGCGCGCAACGTGCCGCTGGCGCAACTCGAAACGAGCAAGACCGTGCCCAGCAACAAGACGCTGCCCATCCTGCTGATCTGCCCCAGCGGCGCACGTGCTTCGCGCGCTGCGGCGCAACTGCGCAAGGCCGGCTACGACAAGGCCGTGGCAGTGGCCGGCGGCACGGCGGCCTGGCGCGAAGCCCAACTGCCCATCGAGAAGTCAGCTTGACGGCGACGGGGGCTTGGCGGCGGCGGGACAATCCGCTTTGCCATCGCGCCCACAGGACACACGCATGACACCCGTCAAGATGTACACCACGCAGGTCTGCCCGTACTGCCTGCGCGCCAAGGCGCTTCTCAAGCAGCGCGGCGTCGAGGCCATCGAAGAGATCCGCATCGATCTCGACCCGATCGAGCGCCAGCACATGATGACGATCACGGGCAGGCGCACGGTGCCGCAGATCTTTATCGGCGACACCTATGTCGGCGGCTGCGACGAGCTCATCGCGCTCGACCAGCGCGGCGCGCTGCTGCCCTTGCTGGGCGCCTGAGGCACCGGCCGACTGCGCAAAGCCTCGGCGATAATCCCGCTTTGCGGCCCGACGCCATGGCGGCGGCGGGCTTTGTCACTTTTGGAACCGACATGGCCGACGAGACCCCCGTTTTTCAGATCCAGCGCATGTACCTCAAGGACCTGTCGCTCGAGCAACCCAACTCGCCGCAGATCCTGCTCGAGCAGTCACAACCGCAGGTCGACATCAATCTGGGCATGGCCGCCAACCCGGTGACCGACGGCATCTTCGAGGTCACCGTCACCGCCACCGTGACCACCAAGGTCAACGACAAGGTGCTGTTCCTGGTCGAGGCCAAGCAGGCCGGCATCTTCGAGATCCGCAACGTGCCCGACGAGCAGATGCAGGGCCTCATCAGCATCGTCTGCCCGCAGATGATCTACCCCTACTTGCGCGCCATCGTGTCCGACGTCTGCACACGCGCCGGCTTCCCGCCGATCCTGCTCACCGAAGTCAACTTCCAGGCCATGTTCGAAGCCCAGCAGGCCCAGGCCGCGGCGCAAGGCAACGGCGGCGCGCGCATCATCACCACCGTGAATTGACGGCCCCCGCAGCGCCTTCGGCGCTTTCCCCCCGGGGGGGGCGTCGCTGGCGGACCGGCAGAGCCGGATCCGCGGCGGCCGCTCGATGGCGGCTGTGGCGCTGCTCGCGGGCAGCATGAAGATCGTCGTGCTGGGTGCCGGTGCCTGGGGCACGGCGTTGGCCCTGTCGGCGGCGCCGCGTCACGACGTGATGCTGTGGGCGCGCGACGCGGCGCTGGCCGCCGAGATGAACGCGACGCACTTCAACCGGCGTTACCTGCCCGAGGTGGCGCTGCCGACTGCGCTCGGCATCACGGCTGATCGCGATCGGGCGTTGGCACATGCCGCAGGCGGCCTCACGATCATCGCCACGCCCATGGCGGGCTTGCGCGAGCAGCTCGCTTCGCTGGGCGATCAACTCCCGGCGCTGTGGCTGTGCAAGGGCTTCGAGGCCGGCAGTGGCGCGCTGGGTCACGAGGTCGCGCGTGAGGTGCGCCCAGGCTTGGCCTGTGGCGTGATTTCGGGCCCGAGCTTTGCGCTCGAAGTGGCGCGCGGCCAGCCCACGGCGCTGGTCGTGGCCAGCGAGGACGACGCGCTGGCTGCTATGGCGGTGGCTGCATTCCATGGTGACGCGCTGCGCGTCTACACCAGCAGCGATGTCGTCGGTGTCGAGGTTGGCGGCGCCGTCAAGAACGTGCTGGCCATCGCCACCGGCATCGTCGACGGCATGGCGCAGGCCGGCCTGAACGCCCGCGCCGCGCTGATCACGCGCGGTCTGGCCGAGATGACGCGTTTGGGCATCGCGCTGGGCGCGCGGGCCGAAACCTTCATGGGTCTGTCGGGGCTGGGCGACCTGGTGCTCACCGCCACCGGCGACCTGTCACGCAACCGCCGCGTCGGCCTGCTGCTGGCAGCGGGGCAGCCGCTCGACGCGGCGCTGGCCTCGCTGGGCCACGTGGCCGAGGGCGTGCTGACGGCGGCCACGGTGCTGGCGCGCGCCCGCGCGCTGGGCGTCGAGATGCCGATCACCGAGGCGGTGGTCGACGTGCTCGAGGGCCGCATGCCGCCGGCCGAGGCGATGTCGCGGCTGATGGCGCGCCAGTCGCGCGCCGAAGGCGCCGCCGGCTGACCTGTCGACTCGCGCGCGCCAAGCGATGCCGGTTCAGGCCCCACCCGCGTAGTCCTGCTGCCGCCAGGCTTCGAACACCGCCACCGCCACCGCGTTGCTGAGGTTGAGGCTGCGCTGGCCTGGCCGCATCGGCAGGCGCACGCGCTGCGCCGGCGCAAAGCTGTCGCGCAACGCGGCCGGCAAGCCGGCGGTCTCGCTGCCAAACACCATCCAGTCGCCACGCTGCCAGCGCAGCGCGCCCAGCGGCTGCGCGCCGCGGGTCGTGAAGGCGAAGCAGCGCGCCGGGTCGGGTGCTTCGGCCTGCAGCAGCGCGGCCCAGGACGCATGGCGGCGCACGCTGGCGGTCTCGTGATAGTCCAGGCCGGCACGGCGCAGCAGCTTGTCGTCCATCGAAAAGCCCAGCGGCTCTACGAGGTGCAGCGTGCAGCCGGTGTTGGCCGCCAGGCGGATCACATTGCCGGTGTTGGGCGGGATTTCAGGCGCGACGAGGACGATGTTGAACATCGCGTCAATCGCCTTTGGCCGGCGTGCGCGCCACCACCCACATCTGCACCGATGCCACCCCGGCGCGCAGCAGCTGCGCCGCGGCCTCGCGCGCCGTGGCGCCCGTGGTCATCACGTCGTCGACCAGGGCCACTGCGCAACCATGCAGGGCCACGCGCTGCCGCGGGTCGACCATGAAGGCGGTGCGCAGGTTGCGCTGGCGCTCAGCGCGGCCCAGGTCCGCCTGCTGCGCGGTGTCCAGCGTGCGCAGCAGGATGTCGTGACGGGCCGGCAGCGCCAGCGCCCGCGCGGCCCGGCGCGCCAGTTCCCACGCCTGGTTGTAGCCGCGGCTGGCCAGGCGCCGCGGGGCCAGCGGGATGGGCAATACGAATTCGGGTAGGGGCAGGGACGCGACGCGCCACGCCGCCACCAGGCGCTCGGCCAGCGCGCCGGCGAGTTCCGGGCGGTCGTTGAACTTGAAGTCGGCGATGACCTGGCTCCAGGGATAGGCGTAGTCCACGGCACACACCGTGGCTTCGAAGGGCGGCGGGCTGTGCAAGCACTCGCCACATTGCGCCGCGGCAGCGCCCAGGCGCAGGGCGCAGCGCCGGCAACGTGGCACGGCAGAGGCAAAGCGTGCCACGCAGTCGCCGCACAGCGCCGCGCCGGCCCACTGACGGCAGACCTCGCACTGGCTGGGCAGCGCGTGCTTGAGCAGCGACATCGGCTCAATATACTGCCCCGACATGCCTGCCCACGCCCTCCATCCCGCCATCGATCCAGACGCATCGGCCCTCGCGCCCGGCACCCGAAGGCCCATCGACGACGCGGCGCTGGCGCGCATCCTGCGCCGGCTCAACGCTGCCGACACGCCGCCCTGGCTGCACGGAGAGGTGGCTCGGCGCATGGCCGAGCGGCTGCCCGTCATCCGCCTGCAGCCGCAGCGCGTGATCGACTGGGGCGCCTTCCTGGGCGCCAGCCGCAGTGCGCTGGCGCGGGCCTATCCCAATGCCGAAGTGCTGGCGCTCGAGCCCGACGCGACCCGGCGCCAGGCCACGGCAGCAACGCTGGCGCAGCCGTGGTGGTCGCCACGGCGCTGGGCGGGTGGCGCGCCCTGGGTGGTCGACGCCGACGAACCGGCGGCCGGCAGCGCGCAGCTGGTGTGGGCCAACATGCACCTTCACGCCGTGGCCAACCCGCAGCGGCTGATGGCCCAGTGGCACCGTGCCATCGCGGTCGATGGCTTCTTGATGTTCTCGACCCTCGGGCCGGGCTCGCTGACGGCCCTGACCGCGCTGTATGCGGATCAAGGCTGGCCAGCGCCGTTCGCGCCCTTCGTCGACATGCACGACCTGGGCGACATGCTGGTGGGCGCCGGATTCGCCGATCCGGTGATGGACCAGGAGATGATCACGCTGACCTGGGCATCGCCCCAGGCCTTGCGCGCCGAACTTCGCGGCCTGGGCGGCAATGCCGACCCGCGGCGTGCGGCCGGCTTGCGCACGCGGCAATGGCGTGAACGTCTCGACTCGGCACTGCATGCGCGGCGCGACGCGGCGGGCCGCGTGTCGCTGGGCTTCGAGGTGGTCTACGGCCACGCATTCCGGCCGCCGCCGCGCGCGCGCCTCACGGCACAGACCTCGGTGCCGCTCGAGGACCTGCGGGCAATGGCGCGTGCCGGGCGGCGTGCGCGTTGAGCAGCGCGCACGACACCCTTGGAGGCACGTTGGCAAGGGCCGCTGCGTTAGAATTCGGGGCTTTGCGGCAGGGCCAGGAGCGGCGCGGTGCAGTCAGCGCGCGCGGCTCGATGCCAGCGCCCAACCCCAACCAGCCCCGCCTGATTCCGGATGTCTGTCACCCTTGCTCCCAGCCCCTGGTCGATACCGCAGCGCGCACCGCGCGAGTTCGGGCGCGAGGTGCGTTTGAAGGGGCAGCCCGACGCGCCGCTGGCGATCGAGTGGCTGCTCAGGCGAAACTGCTCGATCTCGCCGGGCCAGCTCAGCGCGGTGTTTGCGGCCTTGTGCTGCGTCTCGTTGACCATCGCAGCCTTCTTCTTCTGGCACGGCGCACCCTTCGTGCTGGCCTTCACCGGTATTGAGCTGGCCGCGGTGGGGTTGGCGATGCTGGTCTTTGCGCGCCATGCTGCGGATCGCGAAACACTCACATTGGTGGGCCGTTTGCTGCTCGTCGAGCAGCGCATCGGCAGCCGCGTGCACTGCACCGATTTCGCGGCCGATTGGGCCACCGTCGAGCCGGTCGCCGGCCAGGGTTCGCTGGTCGAGATCGGCGGCCGCGGCCGCGTGGTGCGTGTCGGCCGCTTCCTGCGGCCCGAGCACCGCTCTGCCTTTGCCCACGAATTGCGGCGCGCGTTGCGCCGCGTCCCTCACGGGGCGCAGCCCGAGAATGATTCGAACTGAAATGAGCACGATGAAGAACACCCTTGCCCGCGGGCACAGCCTCTTCAACCCCGCCCTGGGCCGACTGCGCGATGCATCGCTCGCGCTGGGCACCTGGTTGGCGTCCGGGGCGGCACTGGCGGTGAATGACTTGCCCGGCGGGCCCGCCGTTCGGCAGCTCGACCTGCACCCGGCCGTCACCAAGATCGGCGAGCAGCAGATCTGGCTGCACAACTTCATGCTCGTCGTCTGCGTGGTGATCTTCGTCGCCGTCTTCGGGGTGATGTTTTATTCCATCCTCAAGCACCGCAAGTCGCTCGGCCACAAGGCGGCCAACTTCCACGAGAGCGTGGCGGTCGAGATTGCCTGGACGGTGGTGCCCTTCATCATCGTCATCGCGATGGGCGCGATGGCCACGCGCACCGTGGTGGCCATGAAAGACACCAGCAACGCCGACCTCACCATCAAGGCCACCGGCCACCAATGGAAGTGGGGCTACGACTACCTCAAGGGCGAGGGCGAAGGCATTGGCTTCTACGCCACGCTGGACCTGGCGCACCGCGTGATGTCCGATTCGGGCAAGCCCAGCGGCGACAACTACCTGCTCAAGGTCGACAACCCGATGGTCGTGCCGGTGGACCGCAAGGTGCGCATCATCACCACCGCCAACGATGTCATCCACGCCTGGATGGTGCCTTCGCTGGGCGTCAAGCAAGACGCCATTCCCGGCTTCGTGCGCGACACCTGGTTTCGCGCCGAGAAGATCGGCGACTACTACGGCCAGTGCGCCGAGCTCTGCGGCAAAGAGCACGCCTACATGCCGATCCACGTCAAGGTGGTCAGCCAGACCGATTACACGAAGTGGGTAGACGGTCAGAAGAAGGCCATGGCCGCGCTCGCCGATGATCCGTCCAAGGAGTGGAAGCTCGACGAGCTGATGGCCCGCGGCGAGAAGGTCTACAACGCCAACTGCGCCGCCTGCCACCGCCCCGACGGCAAGGGTGCCGGCCCGATCAAGGCGCTGGACGGCAGCGCCCTGGTGCTGAACGACCCGAAGGCCCAGATCGGCATTCTGCTCAACGGCGCTGCCAACGGCGCCATGCCGGCGTGGAAGACGCTCTCGGATACCGAGATCGCCGCCGTCATCAGCTACACCAAGAATTCGTGGAGCAACAAGACCGGCAAGCTGGTGCAGCCTGCCGAGATCGTTGCCGCGCGCAAGTAAGCAAAAGTCGGCCTAGCAAGGAAACCCCATGAGTGCAGTTCTGGACCACCCCGGTCACACCCCAGCCGACGAGCACGATCACGGCCAGCCGCATGGCTGGCGGCGCTGGCTGTTTGCCACCAATCACAAGGACATCGGCACGATGTACCTGCTGTTCAGCTTCACCATGCTGATGGTGGGCGGCGTGCTGGCGCTGGGCATTCGCGCCGAGCTGTTTCAGCCCGGGCTGCAATTCGTGAACCCGGAGCTGTTCAACCAGCTCACCACGATGCACGGCCTGATCATGGTCTTCGGCGCCATCATGCCGGCCTTCGTGGGCTTTGCGAACTGGATGATTCCGCTGCAGATCGGCGCCGCGGACATGGCCTTCGCGCGCATGAACAACCTCAGCTTCTGGCTGCTGATTCCGGCCGCGGCGATGCTGGTGGGTTCCTTCTTCATGCCGGGCGGTGCGCCGGCCGCGGGCTGGACGCTCTACGCGCCGCTGACGCTGCAGATGGGCCCGAGCATGGACGCCGGCATCTTTGCCATGCACATCATGGGCGCGAGCTCCATCATGGGCAGCATCAACATCATCGTCACCATCCTGAACATGCGCGCACCGGGCATGACGCTGATGAAGATGCCGCTGTTCTGCTGGACCTGGCTGATCACCGCCTACCTGCTGATCGCGGTGATGCCGGTGCTGGCCGGTGCCATCACGATGACGCTGACCGACCGCCACTTCGGCACCAGCTTCTTCAACCCCGCTGGCGGTGGTGACCCCGTGATGTACCAGCACATCTTCTGGTTCTTCGGCCACCCCGAGGTCTACATCATGATCTTGCCGGCCTTCGGCATCGTCAGCGCCATCATCCCGGCCTTCTCGCGCAAGCGCTTGTTTGGCTACACCTCGATGGTCTACGCCACCTCGTCGATCGCCATCCTGTCCTTCATCGTCTGGGCCCACCACATGTACACCACCGGCATGCCGGTGACGGGGCAGTTGTTCTTCATGTACGCGACGATGCTCATCGCCGTGCCCACGGGCGTGAAGGTCTTCAACTGGATCGCCACCATGTGGCGCGGCTCGATGACCTTCGAGACACCCATGCTGTGGGCCGTGGGCTTCCTGTTCGTCTTCACGATGGGCGGCTTCACGGGCCTCATCCTGGCCATGGCGCCCATCGACATCCAACTGCAGGACACCTACTACGTGGTGGCGCATTTCCACTACGTGCTGGTGGCCGGCTCGCTGTTCGGCATGTTTGCCGGCTACTACTACTGGGCGCCCAAGTGGACCGGCGTGATGTATTCCGAAGTGCGTGGCAAGATTCACTTCTGGGGCTCGTTGATCTTCTTCAACGTCACCTTTTTCCCGATGCACTTCCTGGGCCTGGCCGGCATGCCGCGGCGCTATGCCGACTACCCGATGCAGTTTGCCGACTTCAACATGCTGGCCTCGATTGGCGCCTTCGGTTTCGGCTTCATGCAGGTCTACTTCTTCGTCTTCGTGGTCGTGCCCATGATGCGCGGCAAGGGCGAGCCGGCGCCGCAAAGGCCCTGGGAAGGCGCCGAAGGCCTGGAGTGGGAACTGCCCTCACCGGCGCCTTGGCACACCTTCGAGACGCCGCCCAAGCTTGATGCCAGCGCCACGCGCGTGATCGGCTGAGCG
>JANPMR010000069.1:0-8428 GCA_031427055.1 Rubrivivax sp. | reverse complement strand
CCCCCTCAGCCCCCGACCCCGCACCCGCTTTCATGAGCTTCGTCCACCTCCGCACCCACACCGAGTATTCCGTCGTCGACGGCACGCTGCGCATCGCCGACGCCGTGGCCGCGGCGCGCGCCGACGCCCAGCCCGCGCTGGCCATCAGCGACCTCAACAACCTGTTCGGCACCGTCAAGTTCTACAGCGCCTGCCGCCGCGCCGGCGTCAAGCCGCTGATCGGTGTCGACCTGCTGATGGAGCCCGGCGGCGGGCAACCCGGTGGTGCGGCCGGGGGTGACCGCCAGCCCAGCCGGCTGCTGCTGCTGGTGCAGTCCGCGCAGGGCTATCTGCACCTCAACGAACTGCTGGCACGCGCCTGGGTGGGCAATGCACAGCGCACGCAAGCCTGGGTGAAGTGGGAGTGGCTGACCGAGCTGGGCGGCGGGCTCATCGCGCTGTCGGGCGCGGATCTGGGCGCCGTGGGCCAGGCGCTGCTGGCCGGCGACGCCGAGCGTGCGCAGGCGACGGCCGAACGCCTGGCGGCGCTGTACCCGGGCCGCTTTTACCTTGAGCAGCAGCGCGCCGGGCAGGCCAGCAACGAGCCGCACGTGCGCGCCGCCGTGCGGCTGGCCTCGCACCTCAAGCTGCCGGTGGTGGCGACGCATCCGGTGCAGTTTCTCGAGCGCGATGACTTCGAGGCCCACGAGGCCCGCGTCTGCATCGCCGAGGGCGAGACCCTGGCCAACCCGCGGCGGTCCAAACGCTTCACGCCCGAGCAGCATTTCAAGACCCAGGCCGAGATGCGCGCGCTGTTTGCCGACATCCCGACGGCGCTGGCGCACACCGAGCAGATTGCGCGGCGCTGCAACCTCGAGCTGGTGCTGGGGCAACCGCGTTTGCCGGACTTCCCCACGCCCGGCGGCATCCCCATCGAGGCCTACTTCCGGCAGGCCTCGCACGACGGGCTCGAACGCCGGCTGGCGGCGCTGTATCCGGTGGCGCAGCGGCGCGACGCCGAGCGGCCGCGCTACGTGGAGCGGCTCGAGTTCGAGCTGAACACCATCGTCAAGATGGGCTTCCCGGGCTACTTTTTGATCGTCTCTGACTTCATCGTCTGGGCCAAGGACAACGGCTGCCCGGTGGGGCCGGGGCGCGGTTCGGGTGCCGGTTCGCTGGTGGCCTACGCGCTCTTCATCACCGACCTCGACCCGCTGCAATACAAGCTGCTGTTCGAGCGCTTTCTCAACCCGGAACGCGTCTCGATGCCCGACTTCGACATCGACTTCTGCCAGGGCAACCGCGACCGCGTCATCGAGTACGTGAAAGACAAGTACGGCCGCGAGGCGGTGAGCCAGATCGCCACCTTCGGCACCCTGGCCAGCAAGGCCGCGCTGCGCGACGTCGGCCGCGTGCTGGGCATGGGCTACGGGCATGTCGATTCGATCGCCAAGCTGGTCGAGGGCAAGCCGGGCAAGACCTACACGCTCGCCAAGGTTCCAGACGAGCCGGACCCCGGCCTCATCTACGTGCGCAAGGAAGTGCCCGAGCTCGAACAGCGTGAGAAGGCCGAAGACGAGGTGGCCGAGCTGCTGGCGTTGGCCATGCGCGTGGAGGGCCTGGTGCGCAACGTGGGCACGCATGCCGGCGGCGTGCTCATCGCGCCGGGGCGCATCACCGACTTCTGCCCGCTGTACCAGCAGCCCGGCAGCGACAGCGCCGTGAGCCAGTTCGACAAGGACGACGTCGAGGCCATCGGCCTGGTCAAGTTCGACTTTCTGGGCCTGGCCACGCTGACCATCCTGGAGCTGGCCAAGAACTACATCCAGGCCCGCCGCCCGGGCCGCGAGGCCTTTGCCTACGAGACGCTGCCGCTGGACGACGCGCGTGTCTACCGGCTCTTTACCGAGGGCCGCACCGAGGCCGTGTTCCAGTTTGAAAGCCGCGGCATGCAGGGCATGCTGCGCGAGGCGCGGCCGGGCCGGCTGGAAGACCTGATCGCGCTGAACGCGATGTTTCGCCCGGGCCCGATGGAGAACATCCCGAGTTTTTGCGCGCGCAAGAACGGCAAGGAAGAGATCGTCTATCCACATCCGTTGCTCGCGCCGGTGCTCGAAGAAACCTACGGCATTTTTGTCTACCAGGAGCAGGTGATGCTGGCCGCGCAGGTGCTGGCCGGCTATTCGCTGGGCGGCGCCGACATCCTGCGCAAGGCGATGGGCAAGAAGAACGCCGAAGAGATGGCCCGCCAGCGCGGCATCTTCCGCGAGGGCGCCGCGGCGAGGGGCATCGCTGCTGAGAAGGCCAACGAGGTCTTCGACCTGATGGAGAAGTTTGCCGGCTATGGCTTCAACAAGAGCCACGCCGCCGCCTACTCGCTGCTGGCCTATCACACGGCCTGGATCAAGGTTCACTGCACGGCCGAGTTCTTTGCCGCCAACATGACGATCGAGGCCGACAACACCGACAAGCTCAAGGTGTTGCTGGGCGACGCCAAGACCTTTGGCATCAGCTTTCAGCCGCCCGACATCAACCACGGCACGCACCGCTTCGAGCCCATCGACGACAAGACCGTGCGCTACGGCCTGGGCGCCGTCAAGGGCACGGGCCAAGGCGCCATCGAGGCCATCGTCGCGGCGCGCGAGGGCCGTGGCGAGCGCGAAGGCGAGGGCGGCGGGCCGTTTCGCAGCCTGTTCGACTTCTGCGCCCGAGTGGACAAGAAGTCTGTCAACAAGCGGGCGGTCGAGGCGCTGGCCAAGGCCGGCGCCTTCGATGCCCTGCACCCCGACCGCGCCAGCCTGCTGGCCAGCGTGGGCCTGGCCTTCGACTGGGCCGAGACCCAGGCCGCCAACGCATTGCAGGGCGGCCTGTTCGACTTTGGCGATGGAAGTGGCGGGGGCGACGCACACGGCAGCAGCACACAAGAGCCGGCGCTGGTGGCAGTGGCGCCGTGGGATGTGCGTGAACGACTGGTGCAAGAGAAGTCGGCGCTGGGCTTCTTCTTGTCCGGCCATCTCTTTGACGCCTGGCGTGACGAGGTGCGGCGCATCGTGCGCCAGCCGATTGCCGACCTGGTGGACAGCCGCGAGCCGCAATTGCTGGCCGGCATCGTGACCGACGCGCGCGCCGTCGCGGGCCAGCGCGGCCGCGTCGTGATCTTCCAGCTTGACGACGGCACCGAGTCCATCGAATCGGTGGCCAACGACGAGATCTTTGCCGATCGGCGTGACCTGATGCAGGAAGACGCGCTGGTCATCGTGCAGGGCAAGTTGCAGCGCGACCGCTTCTCGGCCGGCCTGCGCCTCAACGTGACGCAGTTGTGGAGCCTTGCGGAAGCGCGCGCGCGGTTTGGCCGCTACCTGGCGGTGCCGATCAACGGCGCGGCGCCGCCAGTGGCCGACGTGCTCAAGCTGTGGCCGGCGCGCCGCGTCGACAGCGACGAGGGCGAGCGCATCCAGGGCCTGGCCGTGCGGCTGCAGATGCGCCGGCACGATGCCACTGCCGAGATCGACCTGGGCGACGATGCGCGCTTCTGGCCCTGCGACGAGGCGCTGGGGCGCTGGCGTAGCATTGCGCAGGGCGGCGCGGCACTGGTCGTCTACGAATGAAAGCGGATGTGTCTGCGGCCATCCGGCAAGGCCGCTCGCGCGTTAAATAGGGGTCACTGACGCCACTAACCACTGGAGTGCCCATGAGACAACTTCTAGCTGCCACGATCCTTGCCTGCACAAGCCTCACGGGGGTGCCTTCAATGGCCGCCGACGTCAACGTCTCGGTGCAGATCAGCCAGCCCGGCGTCTACGGCCGCATTGACATCGGCCGCTTCCCGCAGCCGCAGCTCGTGGTGCAGCAGCCCGTGATCATCATCCGCGCGCCCGTGGCCGTGGCAGTGGCGCCGCAGCCGGTTTACCTGTGGGTGCCGCCCGGCCACCGCAAGGACTGGCGCAAGCACTGCGGCCGCTACAACGCCTGTGGCGTGCCGGTGTACTTTGTGCGCGACGACTGGTATGGCGAGCGTGTGCATCCCAAGGGCAAAGGCCACGCCGGGCGCCAAGGCGATGACCGTGACGAGGGGCAAGACCGCGGCAAGGGCAAGGACAAGGACAAGGACAAGGGCAAGGACCACGGAAAACGTGACTGACCGAGGCCCGGCCCCGGCGATAGAGTCGGGGCATGTACGAGACGCCCCTGACGGCACTGGTGTTGAGCGGCGGCGGTGCCCGCGCCGCCTACCAGGTGGGTGTGTTGCGCGCGCTGGCGCGCATGCGCCACGAGGCGCTGGGGCCGATGGCACGGCTGCGCACGCCCTTTGGCATCATCTGCGGCACGTCGGCAGGCGCCATCAACGCCTTGGCGCTGGCCGCCAATGCTGATCGTTTTGACGCCACGGTCGAGGTCATCGCCAAGGTCTGGCAGAACTTCAGCGCCGACCAGGTCTACCGCGCCGACTCGCTGGGCGTGATCCGCTCGGGCGCGCAGTGGCTGACGATGCTGTCTCTGGGTTGGGTGATCGCGCGCTGGCGCCGCGCCCGGCCGCGATCGCTGCTCGACAACGAGCCGCTGGCCGAGTTGCTGCGCCGCCTGGTGCCGCTGGAGCGCGTGCCGATGATGCTGCAGCAGCGCCAGTTGCACGCGGTGGCCGTCACGGCGTCTAGTTACACCAGCGGCGAGCACTACACCTTCTACGACGCGGCGCAACCCATCGCCCCGTGGCTGCGCTCGCAGCGAGTCGCGGTGCCGACGCGGCTGACGCAGGATCACCTGCTGGCGTCGGCGGCGATCCCTTTCGTGTTTCCGGCGCGCTCGATCACGGTCGACGGCGTGCCGGGCTGGTTTGGTGACGGCTCGATGCGCCAGACGGCGCCGCTATCGGCCGCCGTGAACCTGGGCGCACAGCGGCTCGTCATCATCGGCGCCGGCCGCATGCAAGAGCCCGCCGGCCGCGTGGTGGCCAGCCAGGGCTACCCCAACCTGGCGCAGATCGCCGGCCATGCCATGTCCAGCATCTTCCTGGACGCGCTGGCCGTGGATATCGAGCGCATGCGGCGCATCAACCGCACGCTGGCGCTGCTGCCCGAATCGGTGATTGCCGACTCTGAACTGCGCCCGCTCGAGGCGCTGGTGATCTCGCCGACGCAGCGGCTGGACGACATCGCGGCGCGCCACCTCGGCGCGCTGCCGGCGCCGGTGCGCACGCTGCTGCGCGGCGTGGGCGTGGGCGGGCAGGGCGAGCAAGCGCGCGGCGCGGCGCTGGCCAGCTACCTGCTGTTCGAGGCGCCCTACACCTGTGAGTTGATGGCCCTGGGCGAGGCCGACACGCAGGTCCGGCGCGACGAGGTGCTGCACTTCTTCGGCTGGGACCGCGTGGTCAAGGGCCGTCGCCGTGGGGTGGCCGCGGGCGAGATCGACATCAGCCTGCCCTGAAGGCGGGCCGATGTCGGTCGGGCGACCGATTCAGGCCTCACCCTTCTTGGTCTTCGCGGCCTTCTCGGTTTTCTCGGCCTTGTCGGCCTTCTCTCCCTTGCGTGCCTTCTCGGTCTTGGCCGGTGCGGCAGCCTGGCCCTGGAAGGCGCCGCCCGACACCGTCAGGCCGGCCTGCGACAGCCGTGCGGCATTGCCCGCGCCGATGCCGCCGACGCGTTCGACGAGGTCGTCCCAGCTCTTGAAGGCGCCGGCCTTGCGCGCCTCGATGATCTTGCCCGACAGGCCCGGGCCGATGCCCTTGACGGTCTCGAGCTCGGCGCGCGTGGCCTGGTTGGCTTCGGCGGCGGCAAAGGCGTTCAGAGCGAACGCGGCCAGGACAACAGCGATGAGATTGCGGATCATGGTGAATTCTCCTTGCGTGACGTTGAGGGTTTGCGGGCCCGTCGCGTCCCGGCGGGATGCCGGGAGGACTTGGTTTTGCGACGGGCTGTGGCCATTGTGGAAAGCCGCTTGCCGGCCGTCATTCCCCCAGCGCGGGGCTCCGCGGGGGCACCCGTCGGCATCCCCCGATGGAGGGTCAACCGGTGGCGATGGCGCGCGCCACGGCCGCTGCCACGGCCTCGGCAGTGGGCCATTGGCCGTCACCACCCAGCAGCTGGCAGCAGGGCCCCCAGGGCCGCCACAGCGAGGGGTCGCTGGGGCCCATCACCGACACCAGCGGCGCGCCCACCGCGGCGGCCATGTGGCCGGGTCCGGTGTCGTTGGAGACCATCACCGCCGCATCGCGCAGCAGCGCGGCGTAGGCCCCCAGGCCCACGCCGGGCAGCATGAGTGCGCTGCCGAACTGCTGCTGCGCGATGGCCTCTTCACCCGGCCCGGGGCAGATCACGATCTGGCGCCCAAAGGCGTGCAGGCCATGCGCCGCAAACGACGCGAAGCCCGGCCAGGTCTTGTCCTGCTGGTTCCAGGTGCCGCCGGCGAAGGGGCAGATGAGGATGCAGCCGGGCTCGATGCCGTGGCGCCGGCGCAGCGCGTCGGCCTCTTGCAGATGTCGCTCGGCCAGCCGCAGGCCGATGGCCGCCGGCAGCGGCGCCTCAACGCCCAGCAACGCACTGCCCAGACGCCAGTAGACGTCCAGCTCGTGCACGCCTTGCGGGCGCGGCACGGCGCGGCCCAGCAGCAGGCTGCGGCCTTCCCAGGCGTGGCCCAGCGCGCGGTAGCCGGCAAGGCGAAACTCCAGCGCGCTGGAGAAAGAGTCGGGCAGGCACAGCGCATCGATGCCACGGCCACGGCCCCCGGCGGGACGCAGGGAGCGCAAGGAGCGCAGCAATGTCACGCGCTGAGTCAGGCCGGCGGGCAGCGCATGCACCGGCCAGCCGTGCCCGGCGAGCAGATCGCGCGCCCAGCCCTTGCCTATCAGCTGCAAGTCGTGGCCGGCGTCCGCCAGGCGTTGCAGCATCGGCACCGCCAAAGTGACATCACCCACCCAGTTGCGCAAGCGCACGATGACAGGACGGCTCGGGTTGGGCATGGGCAAGGGATAATCGAAGTCGATTCTGCCAGCCCGACCCGATGAACCCTGAGTTGCTGCCGACGGCCGCTGAAGTGACCACCACGCACGATGGGCTGCTCGCCAGCCCGGGCTGGCCCCATGAGGCGCCGCAACACGCTGGCCTTGCCATCACCGACCCGCGGCATTGGGTGTACGCCAACCACCGTTTCAACAGCCTGCTGTGGGCCGAGGAAGACCAGGCGCGCCGCACCACGGTGGCCGACGCCGAGATTGCCGCCAACAAGCGCGCCATCGACGGCTTCAACCAAGCCCGCAACGACGCCACCGAGCGCGTCGATGAGCTGCTGTTGGTGGCCCTGGGGCTGGTGGATGCCGACTCGGCCCGCACCGATGCGCCGCGGTCCGTGGTGCCCGCCGGTGCCCGGCTCAACAGCGAGACCGGCGGCAGCATGATCGACCGCATGTCCATCGTGGCGCTCAAGATCCACGCCATGCGCCAGCAGACGCTGCGCGCCGACGTCGACGACACCCACCGCAGCGCCAGCGCCGGCAAGCTCGAGCGTCTGGTGCAGCAGCGGCAGGATCTGGCCGCCTGCCTGGACGCGCTGCTGGCCGACGCCGCAGCCGGCCGCGCCTACTTCAAGGTCTACCGACAGTTCAAGATGTACAACGATCCACGCTTCAACCCGGCTTTGGTGGCCGAGCTGACGCGTCACGCCATCGCCGGCGCGGCTGGCGACACGCGGGCCTGACGCCGGTGCGCCTCCTCATCGTCAAGACATCCTCGATGGGCGACGTGGTGCACGCGATGCCGGTGGTGGCGGACCTGCGGCGCCACCATCCTGACGTCGAGATCGACTGGCTCGTCGAGGCGCCCTTCCTGGCCATCCCGAGGATGAATCACGATGTGCGCGACGTGATCCCGATGTCGTGGCGCAAGTGGCGCACGCGGCTGTACCGCAGTGAGACCTGGGCCGAGATGGGCGCGCTGCGCCGGCGCCTGCAAGCCGCCCGCTACGATCTCGTGATCGACCTGCAGGGTCTCGTCAAGAGCGCCTTGTGGGCGCGCCAGACAGGCGCGCCGGTGGCCGGCTACAACCGCGACAGCATCCGCGAGCCGGCGGCCGCCTGGGCCTACAAGCACAAGGCGGCGGTGCCGCGTGAACTGCATGCCGCGCATCGCTGCCGCATTCTGGTGGCCTCGCAGCTCGGCTACGCACCGCCGCTGGACGCGCCAGACTTCGGGCTGACGGCACCGGCGCCAGGGTGGATGCCAGGCTGTCGCTACGCGGTGCTGATCCCCAGCGCCAGTCGTGTCGAGAAGCTGTGGCCCGAGCGGCATTGGGTGGCGATCGGCCGGCGCATGCTCGAGATGGGCTGGCAGCCGGTGGTGCTGTGGGGCCGCCACGTCGAGCAGACGCTGGCCGAGCGCATTGCGGCCAGTTGCGAGGGCGACGTGCCGCCCTTCCTCAAGGTCGGTGAGATGGCCTCGGTGCTGGCCGGCGCCGAGCA
>JANPMR010000068.1:0-2114 GCA_031427055.1 Rubrivivax sp. | reverse complement strand
GGCCGCGACGTTGAGGTTGTTGGTGATCACCCGCAGGCCGCGGTGGGCCAGCAACTCGCGGGCGATGGCCTCGGTGGTGGTGCCGATGTTGAGGATCAGGCTGCAGCCCTCGGGCACCTGCGCGGCCACCGCACGGGCGATCGCGCGCTTGGCGTCTTCGTTCAGTTGCTGGCGCTGGCGGTAGGCGATGTTCTCGGTGGTGCTGGCCGGCAACCGCACGCCGCCGTGAAAGCGCGCCAGCAGCCCGGCGTCGGACAGCAGCTTGACGTCGCGCCGCACCGTCTGCAGCGTGACGCCGAAACGCTCGGCCAACGCCTCGACCGTGACGGTGCCGAGCTCTCGCACGGTGTCGAGCACGCCGGCCTGGCGCGGGTTGGGGATCAAGCTGCTCATGAACGCCCCGAAGCCGGCCAAAGCCGACCGCCCCCCGCGGGGGTCAAGCAAAGTGGCAAAGCCACATTTGCTTGAGACATGATTTTTTTAGCGGCCACGGCGGCAGGTTAAGCGATGCGCGCCGCTGCGCGCTCAGGGTTAGCCGGCTTGCGTTGACCTCAAACTTCGGCTACAAACGAACACATTCGAAAAAAAACGAAGATTAACGAACAAATCATGACCGCCGAACGATCCAGCAACGCGCCGTCGGATGGCCCCCAGAACAAGGAGACGAGCTTGAGTGAGCCCTCGAAGCATGTCGACACGGCGTTCGTGGTGCCTGCTGCCGTGCCGATGTCGTGCGACGTGCTGGTGGTGGGCGGTGGCATCAATGGTGCCGGCATCGCCCGCGATCTGGCCGGCCGCGGCCTGAAGGTGCTGCTGTGCGAGCAGGACGACCTGGCCCGCCATACTTCGTCGTCGTCGACCAAGCTGATCCACGGCGGCCTGCGCTACCTGGAGTATTACGAGTTCAACCTGGTGCGCAAGGCGCTGGCCGAGCGCGAACTGCTGCTCAAATGCGCCCCCCACATCATGTGGCCGCTGCGCTTCGTGATGCCGCACGATGCGTCGATGCGGCCGGTGTGGATGGTGCGCATCGGGCTGTTCTTGTACGACCACCTGGCCAAGCGCGAATGGCTGCCTGCCAGCAGCACGGTCGAATTGCGCAGCCACGCCACCGGCGCGCCCTTGAAGCCGCAATACACCCGTGGTTTCGTCTACAGCGACGGCTGGGTCGACGACGCGCGCTTGGTGGTGCTCAACGCGATCGACGCCGCCGAGCGTGGCGCCACCATCCTGACCCGCACCCGGTGCGAGCGCGCCGCGCGCACCGCCCAAGGCTGGCATGCCACGCTGCAGCCGGCCGGCGGCGCGCCCATCGAGGTGCAGGCGCGCGCGCTGGTCAATGCCGCCGGGCCCTGGACTGGCGAATTCCTGCGCGACCGCGCCCAGGTGGCCAGCGCCCGCTCGCTGCGGCTGGTCAAGGGCAGCCACATCGTGGTCAAGAAGTTGTTCGAACACGACCACGCCTACATTTTTCAGAACCCCGACAAGCGCATCATTTTCGCGATCCCCTACGAAGGTGATTTCACGCTGATCGGCACCACCGACGTCGAGATCGGCGGCGCGCCCGATTCGGCCCGTATCGACGCTGGCGAGATCAGCTACCTGTGCGAGCAGGCCAGCCGCTACTTCGCCAAGCCGGTGCGCCCGGCCGACGTGGTCTGGTCTTATTCGGGCGTGCGGCCCTTGCTGGACGACGAGTCGGGCGACGCTTCGGCGGTGACGCGCGACTACTTGCTGGAGTTTGATGAGAACTTAGCGTCGCCCCTTTTGTCGGTGTGGGGCGGCAAGATCACCACCTTTCGCAAGCTGGCCGAAGAGGCCGCCGATCAACTGGTGCAACGCCTGGGTGAGCAGCGCCCGGCCTGGACTGAGACAGCGCTGCTGCCCGGTGGTGACTTGTCGGACTGGATCGGCCCGCCGCAACGCCCCGACACCGACATCGCCCGCTTCATCATCGAGTTGGCCCGCCGTGCGCCGCAGGTGCCGGCCACCGTACGGGCCCGCTGGGCGCGCTGCTACGGCGCGCGGGTGAGCCTGCTGCTAGCCGCAGGCACGCTGGGCGCTGAAGTGGCGCCGGGCTTGTTCGAGGCCGAGCTGAACTACCTTGTCCAGCA
>JANPMR010000067.1:0-4878 GCA_031427055.1 Rubrivivax sp. | reverse complement strand
TGTGGCGAATTAAATATTTCCGATATTGGCAAACAGGTTACACTGGCCGGATGGGTGCAAACTGTGCGAAAATTTGGGGCAATAACATTTGTTGACTTGAGAGATAGATATGGCATTACACAATTATTATTTACAGAAGATTTATCTGTTCAACTAGATACGAATCCTTTAGGTCGAGAGTTTGTATTACAGGTAACCGGAATAGTTGCTGAACGAAGTAGCAAAAATCTGAATATCCCAACAGGAGAAATAGAAATTACTATTTCTGCATTTAAAATATTGAACAAATCTGCACATCGACCGCGTGCTCGAGGTCGACCAGACGCCCATCGGCAAGACGCCGCGCAGTTGAGCGGCGCTGGACGAGGCGGCGATCAAGGCAGTCTGCCCGCGCGAGGCGGGGCCGCTCATGGGGCGAGCAAACGGCATGGCAAAGTCACTCCCAGTTGAGCATCCCAGCCAACATCCCAGCCGACCTCCCATCCCGTCCCCCAAGGAGTCGAGAGATGACTTCCAACGCCACCACCCCGATCACCCTCGCCACCACGACGCTGGGCAGCACGGGCCGCGTCGTCCTGCCCAGCGATGTGCGCAAGCGGCTGCGCTTGGAGCCGGGCGCCAGATGCAGGCAGCGCGCCCGCGGCGCCGCTGACGGTCTCAGTCGTGCGCCTTCTCGACCTCGCATACCAGCTGCAGCGCGAGAGCGTGCTGCCCTACGTGAAGACGGTGACACTGGCCGAGCGCGCCGTGATGGCGGCGCTGGCGCAAGCCAAGCTGCGTGGCGTGCGCGGAGGCGCGGTGTACGACTACCTGCACCTCGTGGCTGCGCGAAAGTTTGGGGCCGAGGCGCTGGTGACGCTGGACAGCAAGCACTTTGCTGCCTTTGTGCGCGAAGGCGATCCGCGCGTCGAAGGGGTATGAATTGCCCCCACCGAAGCGCGTGTACGAGGCTCGAGTTTCAGCCTGCCGGCTTCTTCGGCAGCAGGGGTTTGAAGTTGCGCTTGATCGAGCCGGCACAGCTGCGGCTGAAGCTCTTGCTACTGTCGGTAAGGTCGGTCCAGGTCTGGGTGCCCTTGAGCTCGGCGCTGCGGCGCACGAAGCTGCCGCCGTAAGTGGCCTTGTACGCGTACACCGAACCCTTCCAGGCGCCCTGCAGTTCGAGCTTGGCGCCGTCGAGCGTGCCGCTGCCCTGCTCGGCACTGGCATCAACCAATGAATTGTTGAGCCGCACGACATGCTTGAAGTTCACCGTGCCAGCCATGATCGTGACCTCGATGGCCTCGCGGTTCTTGCCGATGCCAAAGGGCAGGTCGCCACAGATCAGGGTGCCGCGGTAGACGGCGTCGAGCACCTGCGCCGCTGCCGGCGGCGCGAAGGCGGCCGCCACCACGCACAAACCCAAGGCCTGTACTGTTTTCAGCATGGATCTCTCCGCGTTTGCGGCCTCGGTGGCCATCGCGACGCATTCTAGGTACAAGCGTGCGCCGCAGCGAACAGGAACCCGCGCCGCAGTCATCCGGTGCTGGCGCGGGGCAGAGCCGCGCGGGACCTCAGCCGTCGGCCAGCCGCCCCAGCCCCGGCATCAAGTGGGGGTCGAGCGCCGCCGTGGCCGCACCGCCCTTGAGGATGCGCAGCGCGCGTGTCTCGAGCATCGCGGCGCGGCCGTGGTCGCCACAGCGCTCGAGCACATCGCCGATGCGCATCAGCACCCTGGCTTCCCAGTCACGGTCGGCGACACGGCCGGCCAGGATGGCGGCGTCGAAGCCGAGGTTGCGAGCGCGTTCGCGGGCGGCGCTGCCGCTGCCGCGCTGCTGCCGTTCGTCCCACTCGGCGCGCCGGGCGGCGGCTTCACAGGCTGTGCAAAGCAGGTCGACGACCTGGTCATGCGAGTCGCCCGCCCGCGCCCAGACCAGGGCGGCATCCAGGCACGCTTCGGCGCTGGGCAGCGCGCCGACGGCTTCGTAGCGTGCCGCCGCGTCGGCCAGTGCCCGGCTCATGCCGAAGGCATCAGGGCGGGCGCCCGCAGCGCGCAACGATGCCAGCGCGTTGCGCAGATCGGCGTCGAAAAGGGCAGGCTCGGTGAGCGGCTGGGCGGACATGTCGCGGCGGGTGGTGTGAGGTGCGAGAACGCAAGCAGGAGCAGGAACAGGATCGAACGATGCTAGCGAGCCCGGACATCGCGCGATGCCCCGCATTCGCGGGGTCGCGGCCAACTTCGCGACGGACTGGCCTGCGCGTTTCCGGCAATGACGGCGCGTGGCATCGCGCCCTCACAATCGATGACCTTAGTCTTGTCCGGAGCGCCCGTATGCACGTCACCCGCCTCGCCCTCGCCACCGCGGTCGCCGCGCTGGCCCTGCCCACGCACGCCCAGGTCGTGCTCACCGCGTCATCGTGGCTGCCGCCGTCGCACGCGCTGAGCGAGACGCAGAAGGAGTGGTGCACGCAGATCGAGGCCAAGACCGCCGGCAAGCTCAAGTGCAACATCCTGCCGCGCGGCGTGGCCGCGCCGCCGGCCACGCTGGATGCCGTGCGCAACGGCCTGGCCGACATCTCCGACACGGTGCACGGCTACACGCCGGGGCGCTTTGTCACGACGCAAATGGCCGAGTTCCCGTTTCTGGGCGACCACTCCGAGCCGGTGTCGGTGGCCTTCCAGCGCATCTACGCCAAGACCCCGGCGATGATGGAAGAGCACAAGGGCGTCAAGGTCATCGCCGTGTTCACGCACGGCCCCGGCATCGTCTTCAACACCAAGCGGCCGGTGACGAAGATTGACGACCTCACGGGTTTGAAGTGGCGCGTTGGCGGCGGCATGGTCAACGAGATCAGCAAGACGCTGGGCATGAACGTCACGCTCAAGCCGGCGCCCGAGAGCTACGAACTGCTGTCTTCGGGCGTCATGGACGGCACGCTGTTCCCGGCCGAGAGTGTGGAGAGCTTCAAGATCGACAAGGTCGTCAAGTACGGCACCACCTTTGCGGGCGGCCTGTACAACACCAGCTTCGTGTTCATGATGAACCAGGCCAAGTACGACAGCCTGGCACCCGAGCTGAAGAAGGCGGTGGACGAACTCTCGGGCGAGATGGCAGCGCGCCTGTTCGGCAAGGCCTGGGACAAGGTTGATCGCCGTGGCATGGCCTTCATGCAGGCCGCCGGGGTGCAGATCACCAAGGCCGACGCGGCCTTCGTCAAGGCCGTTGCCGATAAGACCGCGCCGCTGGTCGACACATGGGCCAAGGCGGCCGAGGCCAAGGGCATGAAGGACCCGAAGAAGTCGCTGGCCGAGTTCCGCGCCGAGATCGCCAAGCTGCAGTGATGCCGGCTTGACCAAGCTTCTCGACGCCCTTTGCGGCGCGCTGGCTGCGCTGGCGCTGTTTGCCATCATGGCGCTGACGCTGGTGGACGTGCTCGGGCGCAAGCTGTTGTCGGCCTCGGTGCCGGGCTCGCTCGAACTCACCGAGCTGCTGATGGTGGTGGTGATCTTTGCCGCGCTGCCGATGGTGTCGCTGCACGGCGAGCATGTGGTCTTCGACTCGCTCGACCGCTGGGTGCCGCCATCGCTGCGGCGCTTGCAGCAGGCGCTGGTGGATCTGCTGTCGACGGCTCTGCTGTGGGGGCTGGCCTGGCTGATCTGGTCCAAGGCCGGGCAGCTGGCCGAGTACGGTGACACCACGGCGCAGATCAAGCTGCCGCTGGCGCCCTTCGTCTACGTGATGAGCCTGCTGTGCGCCATCACCGGTGCGGTGCACGCGGTCTACGTGCTGAGGCCGGTGGCGCATGGGCATCCGGGCGTCAGTTCATGACCGAAGCGCTGCTTGGCTTCGCCGCCGTCTTCGTGCTGGCGCTGTTGCGCATCCCGCTGGCCTTTGCGATGGGGCTGGTGGGCTTCGTCGGACTGGGCTTGCTGCGCGGCTGGGCGCCGACCATGGCCAATGCGGCGCAGGTGGTCTACGACACCGGCTTTGCCTACACGCTGAGCGTGGTGCCGCTGTTCATCCTGATGGGCAACTTCGTCGCCCGCGCCGGGCTGGCGCAAGAGCTGTTTCGCGCCGCCTACGTCTTCATCGGCCATGTGCGCGGCGGCCTGGCCCACGCCACCGTGCTGGCCTGTGCTGGCTTTGGCGCCATCTGCGGCAGCAGCATCGCCACCGCGGCCACCATGGCCAAGGTGGCCTATCCGCCGATGAAGAAGCTGGGCTATGCCGACTACCTGAGCACCGGCGTCATCGCCGCCGGCGGCACGCTGGGCATCATGATTCCGCCCAGCACCATCCTCGTCATCTACGGCATCGTCACCGAGACCAACATCGGCAAGCTCTTTGCCGCGGGCGTGCTGCCGGGCCTGATGTGCGCCGGCTTCTTGATGGCCGGCGTGGCCTGGATCACCTGGCGCGACCCTGCCGCCGGCCCGGCCGGCGAGCGCAGCACGTGGGCCCAGCGCTGGCGCGCGCTGCGCGACATCTGGGGCGTGGCGCTGCTGGTGGTGGTGGTGCTGGGCGGCATCTACGGTGGCATCTTCACGGCCACTGAAGGCGCGGGCATTGGAGCCATGGGCGCCTTCTTGTTTGCCTTGGCTCGGCGCGCGCTCAGCTTCAAGATTTTGGTGGACGTGCTGGTCGAGAGTTCGCGCACCACCGCCATGCTGTTCACGATCTTGATCGCGGCCATGCTCTTTTCAGGCTTCATCAACTTCACCACCATGCCCGCTGACCTGAAGGACTGGATCCTGCATCAGGGCCTGAGCCCGCTGATGGTGGTGGGCGCGATGATGCTGATCTACGTGCTGCTGGGCACCATCATGGAAGAGCTGTCGATGGTGCTGCTGACGATCCCGGTGTTCTTCCCCATCGTCACCGGGCTGGGCTTCGACCCGGT
>JANPMR010000066.1:0-1903 GCA_031427055.1 Rubrivivax sp. | reverse complement strand
ATCACACCCATCGCGGCACGCCGTGGCCGCCGCTAGCCTGGCCAGCTACGACGGCACCGCCGGTACCCTGGTCGATACCAACGTCTGGATCGACTGCATCGACGCAAACAGCCCGTGGCATGAGTGGGCCGTCCAGCAGCTTCAGACGCTCAGCGAAAAGTCGCCGCTGCATGTCAACCTGATCGTTTACACCGAGCTGCTGGTTCCTGGCCCTGACGTCGAAGCTCTGGACGCGTTGCTCGACGTGTACGACACCCTGCGCACACCGCTGCCATGGGCATGCGCGTCGTTGACGGCGGCAGCGTTCGCGCTCTACCGCAGCAGGGGAGGTTCCAAGCTCAAACCCATACCGGACTTCTACATCGGGGCCCATGCCGCAGTCGGGAACCTGAGCGTTCTCACTCGCGACCCCTCGCCGTACAAGCGCTACTTTCCGCGCTTGGTCATCGTTGCGCCGTGAAGCTCAGGCCGCCTGCAGCAGGAACTCGACCTTGACGGCCTCGTACGGGAACTCCACTTGGCCAGACTCGGTGCGGCTCAGTACGCCGGCTGATAGAAGGGCAGATAAGTCCGTATGGACTGCCTTGACATCCCGGCTGACACGGCGCGCTGCCTCGCGGACGGTGACGGGCCCCGCGCCGCAAAGTGCCTTGAGAAGTTCCCAGCGCTTTGCGGTGAGTACCTTCCAAAGAAGCTCGGGCGTGGCGAAGGAGATTCGATCCGTCCTGGACCCCTTGCCAGTCTTCCAAGCCTGAGCAAAGTCTGCCATCGACTCGGTGGGCGGGCGAACATCAAGAGTCACGGTCTTCACGGTTGATCCTTTCGATGTCGCGTTGGAAGGCGGCAATGAGGCGGTCCACATCTTCAAAGGCGTAGCGGGACTCCCTGCCTTTGAAGTGCCGGTGGTCACCCTTGCCAGACTCGTTGTCGTACCGCAGGACGCATACGCCTCCAAGCACGTAGGCGAGTCGATACTTGTAGGTGTGAGTCGATCCTCGTAGCGGCGCAGGAAGCTGCCACAGAACAAGTTCGGCGAATGCCGCCTCTGCGTATGGAATGCGTCTCCGAAGCAACTCGGTGGCCTTCATGTTGGTCAATGTGCCAACAACAGCACTCGTTGTCAACGAGAACAACGATCTTGATGGGTGTGGTGATTGACGGCTGACCAGTCGCGCCGCATCATGACGAATTGGATTCAATGACTCTTTGCAATACGCAAGACCGTGACCCTGGAACCCGATGTGCACAAGCTGCTGAAGCGGGCCACGCACAAAACGGACGCGTCGTTCAAGCAGGTGGTCAACGACGCCATCCGGGACGGCATGCACCGCGTCGCCGTTCGGGCGCGCCCTCGATTCGTGCCGATGACGTTCGACAGCGGGCGGCAACTTGTCGACCTGACCAAGCCCGGCCCGACGTCGCCTGACGCCGCCTTGTCAGAATCGCGCCAACCCCAGCCGCCCCAATCGCCGCCCATGCAAGCCAAGACCCCCGTCCACGCCCCGATCAACCAGTTCCCCGTCCGCGACGGCCAGCTCGTCGTTGGCGGCCAGCCCATCAGCACGCTGGCGGCGCGCATCGGCCAGACACCCTTCTACGCCTACGACCGCCAGGCGCTGCGTGCGCGGGTGGCGCATCTGCGTGCGGCGCTGCCGCCGGCCATCAAGCTGCATTACGCGATGAAGGCCAACCCGATGCCGGCGGTGGTGCAGTTCATGGCCGGCCTGGTGGAGGGCATCGACGTGGCGTCGGCCGGCGAGCTCAAGGTGGCACTGGATGCCGGCGCCGACCCGGCCGAGATCAGCTTTGCCGGGCCCGGCAAGCGCGATCCGGAACTGGTGCAGTCGGTGGCTGCGGGCGTGCTGGTGAATGTGGAGTCGATGCGCGAGCTGCCGGTGCTGGC
>JANPMR010000065.1:0-3821 GCA_031427055.1 Rubrivivax sp. | reverse complement strand
GTCCGCGAACTCGCTCGATGCGCAACGCGTCCATGCGTCCAGAGCGGCTTTGGAGGCAACGTAGGCACTGAAACGCGGCGCATTGGTCAACACGCCGATGGAACTGATATTGACCACATGCCCCTTCTTCTTGTGCACCATGCCCGGCAACACGCCCATGGTCACGCGCAGGCAGCCGAAATAGTTCAGCTGCATGGTGCGCTCGTAGTCGTGGAAACGGTCGTAGCTGGACTCGATCGCGCGCCGGATCGACCGACCGGCGTTGTTGATGAGGAAGTCGACCCCGCCGTGGTTGTCCTGCAGCAGCCGGGTGAAGCGGTCGCAATCGGCCATGTCGGCGATGTCCACCGGGTAGGCCACAAAGCTGTAACCCTTGGCCTTGGCCTCCTTGCAGGCCTCCTCGAGCTTGTCCGCATCGCGGCCGCAGATGATGGTGGTGGCGCCGGCCTCGGCGAACTTGTGCGCGGCGGCCAGGCCGATGCCGGAGGAGCCGCCGGTGACCAGCACCACCTTGCCCGCGACCGTGCCGCGCAGGCTGCGGTCGATGAAGAGGTCGGGGTCGAGCTTGCGCTCCCAGTAGTCCCACAGCACCCAGGCGTAGTCGTTCAGATCCGGGCATTCGATGCCGCTGCCCTTGAGCACCGCGTCGAGCTCGCGCCGGTCGTAGCGGGTGGGGAAGTTGATGAAGGTGAACATGTCGTCGGGCAGGCCGAGATCCTTCATCACCGCATTGCGGATGCGCCGCACCGGGGCCAGCGCCATCAGGCCCTTCTTGACGCTGCGCGGGATGAAGCCCAGCAGCGCGGCGTTGACGAAGAGGTTCATCTTCGGCGCGTGTGCCGCCTTGCTCAGGATGTCGAGCAGGTCGCCCACGCGGTAGCCGTTGGGGTCGACCAGGTGGTAGCACTTGCCCTTGATCTCGGCCTTGGCGTGGCTGATGTAGTCGATGACGGCGACCACGAAGTCCACCGGCACGATGTTGATGCGCCCGCCCTCGATGCCCACGCTGGGCATCCACGGCGGCAAGATCTGGCGCATGCGCTGGATCAACTTGAAGAAGTAATAGGGCCCGTCGATCTTGTCCATCTCGCCGGTCTTGCTGTCGCCGACGACGAGCGCGGGGCGGTACACCGTCCAGGGCACCTTGCACTCCTCGCGCACGATCTTCTCGCTCTCGTGCTTGGTCATGAAGTAGGGGTGGTCCAGGCCCTCGGCCTCGCTGAACATGTCCTCGCGGAACACGCCTTCGTACAGGCCGGCGGCGGCGATGCTGCTGACGTGGTGCACGTGGCCGGCGTCGACGGCCTTGGCAAACTCCACCATGTTGCGTGTGCCGTCGATGTTGACCTGCACCTGGCTGTCGGCGTCGGCGCTCAGGTCGTACACGGCGGCGAGGTGGTAGACGGCGTCGACCTTGCCCTTGAGCGCCTTGAGGATGTCGGCCGGCACGCCCAGCTTCTTGGCGGTGAGGTCGCCGGTGACGGCCACGGCGCGCGCCTTGCCGCTCTTGCCCAGGCCCCAGTAGTCGTACAGCGCGGCCAGCTTGCCCTCGCTGCCCGGGCGCACCAGAAAGTGCACGACCGCGCCACGCCGCGCGAGCAGGGCCTTGACGAGACGCTTGCCGATGAAGCCTGTGGCGCCGGTGACGAAATACTGCATGGGGTGCTCCTCGCGGGGTGACGGTGGGACTGCCGAACCCTGCATTCTTGTGCAAGTGCCGCCCAAGCCCGTTGCGCGCTAACCCCAGGCGCGGGCCCGCGGCGCACGCTGGCGTAGAGGCGCTTCACTAGGTTTTTAGGCTGCAGACCCCACGGGTGAACCCTACATTTGCTGCACAGCACGGGTCGCGTCGATAGCGCTACACGCCTTCCAAGTCAAATTGCAAAGAAAGCACGCCATGGTCAAGAAGATGAAGAGCACCGCCCAGACGTCCGCCCCCAAGTCCGGCGCGGCCAACCTGTTGGACAGCCAACTCGCCCACTCGGTGAAGGAATCGGCCCAGCAGATCTGGCTGGCCGGCATGGGCGCTTTCGCCAACGCCCGTGAAGAAGGCACCAAGGTCTTCGAGGCCCTGGTCAAGGAAGGCATGAGCCTGCAGAAGAAGACGCAGGGCATCGCCGAAGACAAGATCAGCGAAGTCACCGGCAAGATGACCGCCATGGCCGGCACCGTCAGCGCCAAGGCCGGCCAGAACTGGGACAAGCTGGAGTCGATCTTCGAAGCCCGCACCGCCAAGGCCATGAACAAGCTGGGCGTGCCCACGGCCAAGGACGTGGATGCCCTGGCCAAGCGCGTGGACGCGCTGGCGGCCGCCGTCGCCAAACTGTCGAAGACGGCGCCGGCCAAGGCGGCTGCCAAGGCGCCTTCCGCCAAGCGCGCTGCCAAGGCTGCCCCCGCGGTGGTGGAAGTCGCGGCACCGGCCGTCAAGGCCCCGGCCAAGCGCGCGCGCAAGGCCGTCGCGGCCTGATCGCCCGCCAGGCGTCGATCGACGGGCGCCCCGGTGCCCGTCCCCGGGATGAAGGGCGCGCGAGGCGCCCTTCGTTTGTTTTCGCATCCTGAACATGCCCACTTCCCACGCCCCCCGTTCACGCGTCGGCCTGGCGCTGGCCGGCGGCGGCCCGCTGGGCGCCGTCTACGAAATCGGCGCACTCTGCGCGCTCGAGGAAGCGCTGCCCGATCTGGACTTCAATGCGCTCGATGGCTATGTCGGCGTCTCGGCCGGCGGCTTTGTCGCTGCCGGGCTGGCCAATGGCATGACGCCGCGGCAGCTGTGCGCCGCCTTCATCGAGAACGACGGCCCGCGGCAGGACATCGTCGAGCCGGGCCTGTTCGTGCGGCCGGCGTATGGCGAATTCGCGCGGCGCCTGGCCAGCGTGCCGCAGTTGCTGGCGCAGGCCGGGCTGGAACTCGCCTTCGGCCGGCGCTCGCTGCTGAGCGTGCTCGAGCGCCTGGGCCGGGCGCTGCCGACGGGCTTCTTCAGCAATGCGCCGCTTGAGGCGCGCCTGCGGCAACTGCTGACCGCGCCCGGCCGCAGCGACGACTTTCGTCGCCTCGACCGCCGACTGGTGGTGGTGGCCACTGACCTGGACAGCGGCGCGGCCGCACCCTTCGGCCTGCCGGGCTGGGACCACGTGCCCATCTCGCGCGCCGTGGCGGCCAGCGCCGCGCTGCCGGGCCTGTATCCGCCGGTGCCCATCGACGGCCGCTGGTACGTGGATGGCGCGCTGAAGAAGACGCTGCATGCCCGCGTGCTGCTCGACCTGGGGCTGGACCTGGTGCTGTGCCTGAACCCGCTGGTGCCCTTCGACGCCAGCCGGGATGCCGAAGGCCGGCGCCGCCACCGCGTGCTGGGCGGCGCCAATGCGCCCATTCCGCATCTGGTGGACGGCGGCTTGCCCGTGGTGCTGAGCCAGACCTTCCGCTCGCTCATCCACTCCCGGCTCGAACTCGGCATCAAGGGCTACGAGGCCAGCCACCCCGGTACCGACATCCTGCTCTTCGAGCCCGACCAGCGCGACCCGGAGATGTTTCTGGCCAACCTGTTTGGCTATTCGCGGCGCCGGCTCATGGCCGAACACGCCTACCAGCAGACGCGCGCCGACTTGCGCTCGCGCCGCACCGGGCTGCGCACGCAGCTGGCCCGTCACGCTCTGGCGCTGGACGAGGCGGTGCTCGACGACCCCCTTCGCACGCTGCTGCGACGGCCGCGACGGGGTGCGCGCCTGCAAGGCGCCACGCACGCTGCACGCACGCTGCGCCGGCTGGACGAAGTGCTCAACGACCTCGAGCGCTCGCTGGCGGCGCGGGCACGCACGCCGTAG
>JANPMR010000064.1:0-26762 GCA_031427055.1 Rubrivivax sp. | reverse complement strand
CGCATCTCTTGTTGCGCGAGGTAGATCCACGGCTCGCCGCTGTCGCTGACAACGAAACCGTGGCCGTCGCGATGGCCCTGCACGGTGCCTTCGATTTCGGCCATCAGGGCCGGGCCACCGGGAGCGGGGCTTGAGACGATTCTTTCTTTGATGATATGATCCTTGGTTCCTGAAAGCCCAGGTGGCGGAATTGGTAGACGCACTAGTTTCAGGTACTAGCGCTTAACGGCGTGGGGGTTCGAGTCCCTTCCTGGGCACCAGTAAAAGTGGGAAGCCGGCATGTTGAAAGACATGCCGGCTTTTTCGTTTTTTGCGGCCGAACCGTTCAGACCGCGAACTTCTTGGCCAGCCCATCGGGGCGCAGGCCGTCGTACTCTTCGAAAGGCTGGTGAATCCACGGGCTCGTGGGCAGCGTTTCGACGTAGTAGTCCGGAACGTAGGACGACACGCCCTTCACCCAGATGACTGCCGCACGAAGTTCCTGGATGGACGGCATGCCGCGCAGGCGGTCGACCACCGCGCGAAGGGTGTGGCCGGTGTCGGCGAGATCGTCGATCAGCAGCACACGCCCGGCCAGTTCGCCCTTGGGCATGGTGATGTACTTGGCCAGATCGAGCCGACCCTGGATGGTGCCGGCCTCGGCGCGATAGCTGCTGGTCGACATGATGGCCAGCGGCTTGTCGAAGACGCGCGACAGCACGTCGCCCGGCCGCATGCCACCACGTGCCAGGCACAAAATTTGGTCGAAAGCCCAGCCCGAGTTGTGGACCTTGAGCGCGAGGCGCTCGGTGAGCATGTGGTACTCGTCCCAAGACACGTACAGGTGCTTGCCGTCGTCGGTGAGCATGGTGTTCTCGTCTCCGTCAATTCACGTGAATGGGTTCGGTCCTGAGGCTCAGGCTCTGAAGGGATGGCGCAAGAGAATGGTGTGCACGCGATCCGGGCCGGTGGACACCATGTCGATGGGTGCGCCGATCAGTGTCTGCATGCGCTCGAGGTAGCGCCGCGCCTTGGCCGGCAGCTGCTCCCAGTTGGTCAGGCCAGCGGTGCTATCGCTCCAGCCGGGCAGCGTCTCGTACACCGGCTCGCAGGCTGCGATCTCGTCGGCATCCAGCGGCAGCACGTCGAACTCGCGCTCGCCGAGCTTGTAGCCCGTGCAGATGCGGATTTCTTCCAGGCCATCGAGCACGTCGAGCTTGGTGATGCACAGGCCCGAGACGCCGTTGATGATCATCGAGCGCTTGAGCGCCGCCGCGTCCAGCCAGCCGCAGCGTCGGGCCCTGCCGGTGACCGTGCCGCGCTCCTGCCCCACCGTCGACAGGTGATGGCCCACGCTGCCCGGGACTTCCATGTCGAGTTCGGTCGGAAACGGCCCCGAACCGACGCGCGTGGTGTAGGCCTTGGTGATGCCCAGGATGTAGTGCAGCATGCCAGGCCCCACGCCCGAACCAGCGGCGGCGTTGCCGGCCACGCAGTTGCTGGAGGTGACGTAGGGATAGGTGCCGTGGTCGATGTCGAGCAGCGTGCCTTGCGCACCTTCGAACAGCAGGTTCTGCCCCGCCAGGTGGGCGTTGAAGAGCCGGTAGCCGACGTCGGCCATCAACGGACGCAAGGCCTCGGCCGCGCTCATGGCGCCGTCAAGGATGGGCTGCAGCGCCACCGGCTGCGCCTGCAGCACGTTGACGAGTTCGGCGTTGTGCAGGTCCACCAGTTCGCGCAGCTTGGCCTCGAAGCGCGCCGGGTGCTTGAGATCCTGCACGCGCAGCGCGCGGCGAGCCACCTTGTCTTCGTAGGCCGGGCCGATGCCCTTGCCCGTGGTGCCGATCTTGCCGCTGCCGCGGCTCTCGCGTAGCGCCTCGCGCGCGCCGTCGATCGCGACGTGGAAAGGCAGGATCAGCGGGCACGACTCCGACAGGAACAACCGTGATCGCACATCGATGCCCAAGGCCTCGATGCGCGCGATCTCGGTCAGCAGGTGCGCCGGATCGACGACCACGCCGTTGCCGATGTAGCAGGCCACGCCTTCGCGCATGACGCCCGAGGGGATGAGCTGCAAGGCCGTCTTGCGGCCGGCGATGACCAGCGTGTGGCCGGCGTTGTGACCGCCCTGGAAGCGCACCACGCCCTGGGCGTTGTCGGTGAGCCAGTCGACGATCTTTCCCTTGCCCTCGTCACCCCACTGGGTGCCCACCACCACCACGTTGCGCCCCGGTGCGGGGCGGATGGCTGCTTGCATGTTCATGTCTCTCTTGATGAGTTTCAGGGTTTCGCCGCAGCGCGGCCCAGATCGCGCAGCACCCACACGCCGCCGATGCTGACGAGTTCGCGGTCGATGTCGAAGGCCTGCGTCTCGCTCTCGTGGCCCGGCAGCATGGCCACCACGATTTCGCCGGCCTCGCGCAGCCGGCGCACGGCGGCGCGCAGTGCGGCCTCTTCGCCCCAGGGCGCGCGGATCGCGGTCGGTGCGCCCGACCGCCCGGCGGCGTCGGCCAGCGACTTCAGGTCGAGGCTGAAGCCCACCGCGGGCCGGTTGCGGCCGAAGATCGCGCCGACCTCGTCGTAGCGCCCGCCACGGGCCAATGCGTCGGCACAACCGGCGCCGTAGACCGCGAACCGCGGGCCGCTGTAGTAGGCATAGCCGCTCATGTCGGACAAGTCGAAGCCGATGCGCACCTCGGGGTAGGCCGTGCGCAGATGCGCGGCCAGCCAGTGCAGTTCTTCGAGCGCCTTCAGTACCAGGGGCTGGCCCGGGAGTTCGCGGCGCGCCGCGTCGAGCACCTCGTCTCCGCCATAGAGCCGTAGCAGCGCGCGCAGTGCCGTCCGGGCGGCCTCGGGCACATCCGCGGTCAGCGCCTCCAGCGTCGAGGCGTCTTTCTCGGCGAGCGCCTGCGCCACCTCGGTCAGCCGGGCGGCGTCGAGCGCCACGCCAGCCAGCACGCCGCGCAGTACACGCGCATCCGCCAGGTCGATGACCAGCGAGCCCACCGGCGCGGCGATCAAGCCGTCGAGTGCCAACTCGGCGGCCTCCAGGTCGGCCTCGAGGCCGGCGTGGCCAAAGATCTCGGCGCCAAACTGCAGCGGCTCGCGCGTGGCTGCAAGCCCGGCCGGCCGTGTGTGCAACACAGGACCGCAATAGCACAGGCGCGTCACGCCCTCGCGGTTGAGCAGGTGAGCGTCGATGCGCGCCGCTTGCGGGGTGGTGTCGGCGCGCAGACCCAGCATGCGGCCGCTGAGTTGATCGACGAGCTTGAAGGTGCGCAGATCGAGCTCGCGGCCCGTTCCGGAGAGCAGCGACTCAAGGTGCTCCATCAGTGGCGGCATCACCAACTCGAAGCCGTAACCACGAGCGCGATCGAGCAAGGATCGACGCAGTTCCTCGATGCGCCGCGCCTGTCTGGGCAGTACGTCGGCGACGTGCTCAGGCAGCAGCCAAGCAGACAGCATGGAGTGCACCGGTGTTGAAATCGGCATTGTATGGGGCACGCACGGCCAGCCCGCCACCGAGCCGCGCCCCCTCGGGGAGGGGCAGCGAGCCAAGCGGTCGTGCGCTCACCTTATCGCCAGACCGCCAAAAGAAGCAGGCCGATGACCAGGCTGACCAGTCCGAAAAAGCGGATCTGACCGTCGCTGAGCTTCGTGGCGCGCTCGAACATCGTGCGCCAGGAGGCCGGGCTGACAAACGGCAGCAGCCCTTCGAGCACAAGCATCAGCGCGACCGCACCCAGCAACAGATCCGCCATCGACGGGTCACGGACCGGTGCGTTACTTGCGCACCGGCGCGGCCGCAGCCGGCGCCGCCGCACCGCCGCCCCGCATGGCGCGGAAGAACTCGCTGCTAGGGTCGAGCACCATCACGTCAGTCTTGCTGCGAAAGGTGGCCCGGTAGGCCTCAAGGCTGCGATAGAACTGGGCAAAGTTTGCATCGCGGCCGAAGGCGTCAGCGTAGAGCGCCGACGACTTGGCATCGCCCTCGCCCTTGATCTTCTGTGCGTCCCGGTAGGCCTCGGCGATGATCACCTCGCGCTGGCGGTCGGCGTCGGCGCGGATCTTCTCGCCCTCGGCCGCACCTTGCGAGCGCAGTTCGTTGGCGACCTGCTTGCGCTCGGACTCCATGCGCCGATAGACCGAGTCGGTGATGTCGGCGACGAAGTCGACGCGCTTGATGCGCACGTCGACGATCTCGATGCCGAAGCTCTTGGCCTCGTCGGCCAGCCGCGAGCGCACGTCATTCATGACCTTTTCGCGCTCGGTGGCGAGCACGCCGCGCACATCGCGCTTGGTGATCTCTTCGTTGAACGCAGCCTGCACCACGGGCGCCAGCCGGCTCTCAAGATTGCGGAAGTCGGCGCCGTTGTTGCGGATGAATTGTTTGGGGTCGGTCAGGCGCCACTTGACGAGCCAGTCGATCACCAGGCTCTTCTTTTCGGCCGTGAAGATGGGGCGCGACTCGGGGCTGTCGAGCGTCTGCACGCGCCGGTCCAGGAACACGACGTTCTGGAACGGCGGCGGCAGCTTGAACTTGAGCCCGGGCTCGGTGATGACGTCCTTGATTTCGCCCAGTGCATAAACGACGCCGACCTGACGCTGGTCGACCACGAACAGCGTGCTGGCTGCGAGCATCAGCGCGATGAGCGCGCTGGCGATGATGAGTCCGATTCGATTCATATGCCCTGTCCGCCTCAGCGGCCCTCGCGATCACGGGTGCGTGCGCCATCGCGCGAACGGATGTCGACGCTGGTCGAGCCTGAAGACTCCGACGAGGCCGGCGTCGGTGTCGGTGTCCCTGTCGGCGCCTGGCCGGCCGCGGCGGGCGCGCCGGCCTGCTGCAGCAGCCGGTCGAGCGGCAAGTACAGCAGATTGCTGCCCTGGCGGCTATCGACCATGACCTTGCTGACGTTGGAGTAGACCTGCTGCATGGTCTCGATATAGAGGCGATCCCGCGTCACCGTCGGCGCCTTCTGGTACTCGGTCAGCACCGATCGGAAGCGCTGCGCATCGCCCTCGGCCTGAGCAACCACGCGCGAGCGGTAGCCCTCGGCTTCCTCGGACAAGCGGGCCGCGGTGCCTCGCGCCTTGGGGATGACGTCGCTGGCGTAGGCCTGGCCTTCGTTCTTGAAGCGGTCGCGGTCGGCCGTGGCCTTGACGGCGTCGTTGAAGGCCGATTGCACCGAGTCAGGAACCTGCACGTTCTGCATGTTGACGTTGCCCACCACGATGCCGGCCTTCAAGCGGTCGAGCTGGGCCTGGATCGACTTCACGAGGTCGGCGGCGATGGCATCGCGCTGCTCGTATAAAACCTGGTCGACGCGGCTCTTGCCCACGATCTCGCGCACGGCTGACTCGGCCGCCTGCACCACCGCTTCGTCGGGGCGGTTGTTCTCGAACAGGTAGGCTCGCGCGTCGGCGCGGCGGTACTGCACGGTGAAGCGGATGTCGACGATGTTCTCGTCCTGCGTCAGCATGGACGAGTCACGCAGCCCCGTGGCTTGCACCACCGAATTGCGGCCCACGTCGACCGATTGCAACTGCGACACGGCCACCGTCTCGTGCGCCTGCACCGGATACGGGAAGCGCCACTGAAAGCCCGCATCCGTGGTCTGGCTGTACTTGCCGAAGGTGGTGACCACCGCGCGCTGGCCTTCCTGCACGATGAAGAAGCCGCTGCCCAGCCAGATCAGCAGTGCCACGGCACCGATCAGCCCGGCACCGATGCCGGCGCTCTTGAGGTCGGGCTGGAAGGGCGAGCCACCGCCACCGCCGGGCGGCCGGTTGTCCTGCGGGCCGGGCGCGCCGCCCTTGCCGCCAAACAGGCCGGTAAGTTTGCGGTTGAAGTCGCGCCACAACTCGTCAAGGTCGGGCGGCCCGTCGTTGCGGTTGTTGTAGACGAGCTGCGGCCGCCCGGCGGCACGCGCGCCGCGCAAGTCTCGGGCCTGCCAGGCGCCCGCAAGCAGGGCGCGCAACGCGGCGGCGGCGGCGGCGAACCGCGCGGTCAGTGGAGGATGGTCGGTGTCACGCATGCGGTGGCTGAGTTGAGGCATTGAGGGGGGCAGCAGACGTAAGGTCCGACCACCGCGGATCATGTGGGGGCGCGCCGGCCGCGTTCAAGCCGCGAGCGGCATGCGCGGCGATGGCTTCACGCAGCACGTCGAGCCCGAGGCCCGTGCGAGCGCTGACGAAGACGCGTTGGCGCCGGACGCCAGGATGCGCTTCGATCCAGTCGACTGCCGCTCGCGGCTCATGCGCGGCGTCGAGCAAATCGGCCTTGTTGTACACCAATAGCTGTGGCACGCCGCTGGCGCCGATCTCGTCGAGCACCCGTTCAACCTCGGCCTGCTGTTCGGCCAATTGCGGGCTGGCGGCGTCGATGACGTGCAGCAGCAGATCGGCGTCGGACGCCTCCTGCAGCGTGGCCTCAAAGGCCTCGACCAGCTTGTGCGGCAGATCGCGGATGAAACCCACCGTGTCTGAAAGCGAGGCCGTGCCCTGTTCGTGCCCCAGCCACAAGGAGCGCGTGGTGGTATCCAACGTGGCGAAGAGTTGGTCGGCCGCGAAGGCGCGAGCCTTCACCAGCGCATTGAACAAAGTCGACTTGCCGGCGTTGGTGTACCCCACCAGCGAGATGCGGAAGCTGCCGCGCCGCTCGCGCGCCTTGCGCTGCGTGCCGCGCTGGCGTTTGACCTTCTCGAGGCGCTCTTTGACGCTCTTGATGCGCTCGCCGATCATGCGGCGGTCGAGCTCGATCTGCGCCTCGCCCGGGCCGCCGCGGTTGCCGATGCCGCCGCGCTGGCGCTCCAAGTGGCTCCAGCGCCGCACCAGCCTGGTCGCCATGTACTGCAGGCGCGCCAGTTCGACCTGCAACTTGCCCTCGTGGCTCTGCGCACGGTCGGCGAAGATGTCGAGGATGAGTGCCGTGCGATCGGCCACCGCGACACCTATGTGAGTCTCAAGATTGCGCTGCTGTGCCGGGCTCAGCGCCTGATCGAAGATCACGCCGTGGGCCGCCGTGGCGGCCACCATGGCCTTGATCTCGTCGGCCTTGCCGCTGCCGACAAAGAGCGCCGGATCGGGCGCGCGCCGACGCGCGATGATGCGCGCCACGACCTCGTCGCCCGCGGACGCGGCCAGCAGGGCCAACTCATCCAGCGTGGCGTCGAAGCCAGCGTCGTTGCCAATGCAAACGCCCACCAGCACCACCCGCGTCGGCTCGTCGCCGCGCGCGCATGAAGCGGCTGCCGCACTCAAGATCTGCTGCGCCTGGACAAGGCGATCAAGTGGGTTCGCTGCTCTCGGCGGGATGGAAATTGACGGCCCGGCTGGGCACGACGGTGGAAATCGCGTGCTTGTAGACCATCTGCGTCACGGTGTTGCGCAGCAGCACCACATACTGGTCGAAAGACTCGATGTGGCCCTGGAGCTTGATGCCGTTGACGAGGTAGATCGACACCGGTACGTGCTCTTTGCGCAGCAGGTTCAGAAAGGGGTCCTGCAAGAGTTGGCCTTTGTTGCTCACGATATGTTCCGTGTTTGATGAGTGAGGCTGCCACCTTATCACAGGGGCCGCCGACCGCAGGGTTTACACGGACTTTGGGGCGCTCAGCCACCCTTGTCGTCAAAGGGATTGGCGGCGGATCGCATCTCAATCCGCACCGGCGTGCCCGAGAGCTTGAAGTGGTCTCGCAGGCGACCCTCAAGATAGCGCTTGTAGCTTTCGGGCACATGGTCGAGCGAGGTGCCGTGGATGACCACCAGCGGCGGGTTCATGCCACCCTGATGGGCGTAACGCATCTTGGGCCTGAAGCGGCCGTTGCGCCGAGGCGCCTGGTGTTCGGCGGCCTCGTGCACCAGCCGTGTCAGTACCGGCGTACTCATCTTGATCGTCGCCGACGCGTGGGCGTGCAGGATTGCCTTCCAGACCGCCGACAAACCTTGCCGGCGGATCGCAGAGATCTGCATCACCGGCGCGAACTTCAGGAAGGCCAGACGGGTCTCGATGCTGCGCTGCAAGGTCTGGCGTTGGTAGTCGTCGGTGGCATCCCACTTGTTGACGGCCACCACCACTGCGCGGCCCGACTCGAGGATGTAGCCGGCGATGTGCGCGTCCTGGTCAGTCACGCCCTGGGTCGCGTCCAGCAGCAGCAGCACGACGTTGGCTTCGGCGATCGCCTGCAAGGTCTTGACCACCGAGAACTTCTCGATGGCCTCGAAGACCTTGCCGCGACGCCGCAGCCCGGCCGTGTCGATCAGCTCGAAGCGCTGACCATTGCGCTCGAAGGGCACGTGGATGGCGTCGCGCGTCGTGCCCGGTTGATCGAAGGCCACCATGCGCTCCTCGCCCAGCCAGGCGTTGATGAGCGTGCTCTTGCCCACATTGGGCCGCCCGGCCACAGCCAGGCGGATGGGCGCGTTCGGGTCGGGCTCTTCCGGCTCCGCATCCTCGTCGTAAGGGAAGGCTTCCAGCGCGGCTTCGAGCAGGCTGTGGATGCCTTGCCCATGCGCCGAGGAGACTGGATGCGGGTCGCCGATGCCGAGTTCGTGGAATTCACCCAGCAGCGGCGAATCGACCATGCCTTCGGCCTTGTTGGCCGCCAGGACGACTTTCTTGCGCGCCGTGCGAAGGTACTTGGCGATGTCGTGGTCTTGCGCCGAGAGGCCGCCGCGCACGTCGACGACGAAGATCACCGCGTCGGCCTCGGCCACCGCCTGCATGGTCTGGCGGGCCATCTGCGCCACCACGCCAGTGGGCTTCTCGGGCTCGAAGCCACCGGTGTCGATGACGATGAATTCGCGTGGCCCCAGCCGGGCGTCGCCGTAATGGCGGTCGCGCGTCAGCCCGGCGTAGTCGGCCACGATGGCATCGCGGCTCTTGGTGATGCGATTGAACAGCGTCGACTTGCCCACGTTGGCGCGGCCGACGATGGCGATGACGGGCTTCAAGGCGTGCGCCCCGGCAGTGTCATCAGTTTGGCCTGAAGGCGTACAGGCCGCCGTTCTTGGTGACGACGAGCAGCGTGTTGCCCGACAGCACCGGCGTGCCCTGAACGGCGCTGCCGTCAGTGGGCAGCCGCAGTTGCTGCTCGCCGGTGGCAGTCGACAGGAAGTGCACGAAGCCCTCGCTGTCGCCGAACACCACCACCGGGCCAACCGCCAAACCACCGCCGAGGCCGCGATAGAGCAGCTTTTCCTGGCTCCACGCGACGTCACCATTGGCCGCATTCCAAGCCGTCAGGCGGTCGCTGGCGTCGGCACCGAACACGCGTTCGGCATCGCCTCCCACCGGGTTGGCGCCACCCACGCCACGCGTCCACAACACGGCGCCGCGCGCCGCGTCGACGCAGGCCACGGCCGACTGAAACGCACGCGCGCAGACGCGGTCGCCAACGCGCACCGACGGGCCTACCAGATCGGCCAAGCGCTCGACCTCGTTGCTGCCGCGCGGCGAGGCCATCGGCACCTCCCACACCACCGTGCCGAGCAGTGGATCTACCGCCGCCAGCCGCGGGCCTTGCCCCACCAGCAGTGTGTTGCGAAACGCCGCCAGTACGCCGGGCTGCGCCAGCGTGAGCGCGTCGCCGGGTCTTTGCAGCGTCCACAGCCGACGCCCGTCTAGGGCATCGAAGGCGTGCACCGCGCGGTCCACACCCATCACGAACACGCGCTCGCCCGCCACCAGGGGCGGCGTGACGACGCTGGACGGCACGCGCTTGCGCCAGACCTCGCGTCCGCTGTCGAAGGTGACCACTTCATTGCCACGCGTCACAACGCTGACGAATCGGCCGTCGCTGCCCACGCCAGCCGAAAGCGCCGCGCCAGCGCGGGCCTGCCATTGCATGGCGCCGGTGTCGGCTTGCAGGCCATAGATGTCACCGGCCAAGGTGGCGACGACAAAGAGCCCGTCGCGCGCCGCCGGCACGATGAGGGGGCCGACAGCGCCGAAGCTGGCGTTCCAGACCGCGCGGCCGGCGATCTTGGGCTCGTAGGTCTCGAGCGGCGTCGGCTTGGGCCGGTCGCTTGAACACGCGGCCAGTGCAGCCAGCAACGCGGCCGCCAGGGCAGCACGCAAGGTCAAGGCGCGGCTCCGGACGCGGCCGCAGCAGGCGGCGCGGGCGGCGCGCCAAGTGCCGTCAACTTGGCTTCGACGAGGCGCCGGTAGTCGACCTTTTCGCCCATCGCCTTGTAGGCGGCCTGGTAGGCGGCCAGCGCCTCGGGCTTCTTGCCTTGCGCCATCAGCACGTCGCCGCGGCGGTCTTCGACCAAGGCCTCGAAGCCGAGCGCATTGGCCGCGGCCAGCGTCTTGATCGCCTCGTCGTACTGCTTGGCGTCGGCCTGCAGCGCCGCCAGGCGCAGCCGTGCAATCGCGCGGATCTCGTCGTCGCCGTGTTCGGCCGCCCAGCTCAGGCTGGCTTTCGCGGCGTCGACCTGGCCCTTGTCGAACTGCACGCGCGCGGCGAGCAACGCGCCCTGCTGCGCAAAGGCCGTGCGGCCGAATCGGTCCTTCAGGTCACCAAAGACCAGCGCGGTCTTCTGCACGTCGCCGGCCTGCGCGGCACGGTCGAGTTCGTCGAACATGGCCGAGGCCTTGACGCCCTGGTCGCGCTGCCAATACTGCCAGCCGTTGAAGGCGGCAAAGCCGCCCAGCGCGAGCACCAGCGTCCAGGTGACCAGGTTGCCCTGCTTGTTCCAGAACGCCTTGAGTGCGTCGAGTTGTTCCTGCTCTTGCAGGTCGAGTTGTGTGGCCATGAGTTGGGTTCGAAGAGGTCTGCGATTATGCGTTGAGGAGGTCTTGCGCCCAGGTGGCTGCGTCGGCCAGCGCGCGGGCAGTCTGTGTGTTCGCCGGGTCGCGCAGCGACTTGATCGCCACTTCGCCGCGTGCCAGCTCGTCGGGGCCGAAGATCAGCGCCCAGCGCGCACCGCTGGCGTCGGCGCGCTTGAACTGCGACTTCATGCTGCTCATGCCGTCTTTCGTGGCGGCGTGCATGAGCACCGACACACCCGCGGCGCGCAAGGTCTCTAGCACCGGCAGCACGCGCGGCAAGCTGGCCGCATCGGGCACCACGGCGTAGACAGCCGGCACCGCAACGGGCGGCTGGATGCCAACGGCTTCGAGCAGCAACATCAGCCGCTCCAGGCCAAGACCGAAGCCGATCGCCGGCGCCGGCTTGCCGCCCAGCGTTTCGATCAACCCGTCGTAGCGTCCGCCCCCGCACACCGTGCCCTGAGCGCCCAGCAGCGTGCTGGTCCACTCGAAGACGGTGAGGTTGTAGTAGTCCATGCCACGCACCAGGCGCGGGTTGACCGTGTAGGCCAGGCCAGCGGCGTCGAGCACGGCGCGAAGTGCGCCCAGATGCGCCAGCGAGGCCTCGCCCAGAAAGTCCATCAGCCGCGGCGCCGCATCCACCACTGGCGCCATCGCCGGGTTCTTGGTGTCCAGGATGCGCAGCGGGTTGCTGTGCAGGCGCCGGCGCGCGTCGTCATCGAGCGTGTCGGCATGGGCCTCGAAGTGGGCGATCAGCGCGGCGCGATGCGCCCGGCGTTCGTCGGGCTGGCCCAGGCTGTTGATCTCGAGCCGCAGGTCACGCCCCTCCACCAGGCCCAGTTCGCGCCAGAAGGCGCGCAGCATCAGGATCAGCTCGGCGTCGACATCAGGCCCGCAATAGCCCAGCGCCTCGACGTCGAGCTGATGGAACTGCCGCGAGCGGCCCTTCTGCGGCCGTTCGTGGCGGTACATCGGCCCGATCTGCCAGATGCGCAGCGGGCCGTTGTAGAGCGCGTTGTGCTCGATGATGGCGCGCACGATGCCGGCCGTGGCCTCGGGGCGCAGCGCCAACGCGTCGCCGTTCATGGCGTCGGTCCAGGCGAACATCTCTTTTTCGACAATGTCGGTCACCTCGCCCAGGCCGCGCACGAACAGCGGCGTCGGCTCGACGATGGGCGTGCGCAGGTTGCGGTAGCCGTAGCGCGCGAGCAGGTCACGCGCCTTGGCTTCCATCCATTCCCAGCGCGCCGCCTCGTCGGGCAGCAGGTCGTTCATGCCCTTCACCGCGCGCAGCGGTGAAGGGCCTGTGTCGACGGCAGTGATGCGTTCAGCCATGTGGTGTTCAGCCCCGGCAGCGCCGGGCGGGTCGTCAGTTCGTGGGGGCGACGGCGCCGCCGAAGCGGCGCTCGATGTAGCTCTCGACGATCTTGTGGAACTCCTGCGCGATGCCTTCGCCACGCAGCGTGAGGGCCTTCTCGCCATCGATGTAGACGGGCGCGGCCGGGGCTTCGCCGGTGCCGGGCAGGCTGATGCCGATGTCGGCATGCTTGCTCTCGCCCGGGCCGTTGACGATGCAGCCCATCACCGCCACCTTCAGGCCTTCGACGCCCGGGTAGCGGCTCTTCCACACCGGCATCTGCGCACGCAGGAAGTCATCGATCTGCTTGGTGAGTTCTTGAAACGTGGTGCTGGTGGTGCGACCGCAGCCCGGGCAAGCGGTGACGCTGGGGTTGAAGCTGCGCAGACCCAGGCTCTGCAGGATCTCCATTGCCACCACGACTTCTTGCGTGCGCGCCTCGCCGGGCTGCGGCGTCAGGCTGACGCGAATGGTGTCGCCAATGCCTTCTTGCAGCAGGATCGACAGCGCCGTGGCGCTGGCCACCGTGCCCTTGGTGCCCATGCCGGCTTCGGTGAGGCCCAGGTGCAGCGCGTAGTCACAACGACGCGCAAGCGCCCGGTAGACCGAGATCAGGTCCTGCACGCCGCTGACCTTGCAGCTGATGATGATGTTGTCGGGGTTGAGGCCGACCTCGCGTGCGTAATCGGCCGAACTCAGCGCCGACTGGATCAGCGCCTGGTACATCACCTGCTTGGCATCTAGCGGGCGCGCGCGCTTGGCGTTCTGGTCCATCAGCTCGGCCAGCAGTTCCTGGTCGAGGCTTCCCCAGTTGACGCCGATGCGCACCACCTTGTCGTACTTTGCGGCGGCTTCGACCATCTGCGCGAACTGGCGGTCGCGCTTGTCGCCCTTGCCCACATTGCCCGGGTTGATGCGGTACTTGGACAGCGCCTGCGCCATGGCCGGGTAGTCGGTCAGCAGGCGGTGGCCGTTGTAGTGGAAGTCGCCCACCAGCGGCACGTTCACGCCCATGCGGTCGAGCTGCTCGCGGATGTAGGGCACGGCCTGTGCGGCCTCGGGTGTGTTGACCGTGATGCGCACCAGCTCGCTGCCGGCCAGTGCCAGCTCTTTCACCTGGATGGCGGTGCCGATGGCGTCCACCGTGTCGGTGTTGGTCATCGACTGCACGCGTACCGGGGCGTCGCCACCGACGGTGACGACATGATCACCCCAGGCCACGCGCGCCTGGCGCGAACGGCGGGGCGCGGGCGACGCGGCCTCGATGATGTCGATGGGATCGGCAGCATTCATTGCGGGACTCCTGAAATGCGACGCGACACGCCCTGCCGAGCACGGCAATGCCGCTTCTCTCGCGCCCTCACTGCAACTCCAGCCGCGCGACGTTGTCTCGCGTTCGGCTGGCCATCTCGACTGGTTGGCCGCGAAAACTCACCTGGGTGCCGGCCGCGTTGCCGATGGTCAGGCGCAGCGGCAGGCTGCCGTTGAGACCCACGCTCTCGCCAGGCTGGACGGTGCGGGACAGCAGCAACTGGCCGCGCCCGTCACGCACCTCGACCCACGAGGCCTCGGTGCTGCGCAGTTGCACGATGCCGGCGGCAGGGGCAGCGGCGGTGCTGGCCGTGCCGGCAGTGAGCGGCGGTGCAGAGAACACCGTCTCGCCCGCGGTCATCGTCGGTGCCACGGGCGACGACGGTGACGCAGCGGGTGACGAAGCGGGCGACGATGCCGCGGCGGCAAGCGCAAAACCAGCATCCGCTGCTGCCGATGCCGCGGCACTGGCGGCCGCGCTGGCCACCACCGCCGCCGAGGGCGCTGCCACCGGCACCGCGGCAAGTGGCGGTGCCGATCGGTCCCAAAGCCCGGCGGGCAAGAAGTACACGAGCACCGCCGCAAGCATCAGCGCGGCCGCGGCCCACACCATGGGCCGGATGGCGGCCACGGCGAAGGCCGAATCCTCGCGCCCGGGCCGGTCGCGGAAAGGCTCGTTGAGGTGGCCACGTGTGGGCTCCAGTGCCAAGGTGCCCGCGGCCGGCAGGCGCTCGAGCACGGGCCGGGCGTCAATCTTGAGCGTGCGGCAGACGGTTTGTGCCAGCGCGCGCACAAACGTGGCATCGGGCAGCTCATGCCAGCGATCATTCTCCAGCGCATCGAGCTTGCGTGGCGCGACCTTGATGGCCGCCGCCAGCGCCGCGATGTGCAGACCCTGGCGCTCGCGCGCCGCGCGCAACATCGCGCCGGCGCTTTCGCCCGTGACGGGATCAGTCGTCAAATTGGCCTCGCTCAAACTGGAAGGTTTCCTGGGCCTGCGGGAAGCGCTCGCGCAACTGCCGCCCGTGGTCGCGCAAGGCGTCGAGGTTGCCTAGCTTGCGCTCGATGCGCGCGCCCAGCCACAGGCTCTGCGCGGTGACCTGGTCGGGCACGGCGTGGATGCGGCGCACGTAGAAGCGGGCACGTTCGAGCTCGCTGCGGCGCACCAGCACCTCGGCCAGGTTGAACGCAGTCACGGGATTGGACGGGTCGAGTTCGTAGGATCGGCCCAGCGCGCGTTCGGCCTCGGTCCAGCGCCCGGCTCGGGCGTCGCACACGCCTTGGGCCAGCAAGGTGCGGGCAGCGTCGCGGTATTGCGGCTCGGCCAGCGCGCGCTCGAACAAGGCGTTGCCCTCGGCAAAGCGGCGCTGCTGACAATAGAACCAGCCGAAGTTGTGCATCGTGCCGCCGTCCTGCGGCGCCAGTTGCAGCGTGCGCTGGAAGCTCTCCTCGGCCTGGCGCACATCGCCCATGGCGGCAAGAACCAGGGCGCGCAGTGCATGCGCGTCGGGCAGGTCGGGCTTGGCTGCCAACGCGGCCTTGATCTCGTCAAGGGCCGTGGGCAACTGGCCCCGGCTGAAGTACAGGCCGGCCAGCTCGAGCCGCACCTTGGCGCGTCGCTCGGGGTCGGCCGGCTCGGCCTGCACGCGCACTTCGCGGCCGTCCGAGGTTTGCGTCACCGTCATGCAGCCCGCGAAGAGCCCGACGGCTGCGGACAGTGCCAACAGCCAGTGCGCGATGCGGGTCCGGGTCATTGCGATGCTCCTGCCACGGCGATGTCAATCACGCCACGTCGGCGCGCCAGCCGGTCACGTGCGCCGGTACGGTCCTGCACTTCGCCGGCCAACTGGCCGCACGCGGCGTCGATGTCGTCGCCACGCGTCTTGCGGATCGTGGTGACGATGCCAGCGTCTTGCAACACGCTGGCGAAGGCCAGCACGCGCTCGCGCGGCGAGCGCCGAAGCCCGGAGGCCGGGAAGGGGTTGAAGGGAATCAGGTTGAACTTGCAGGGCACGCGGCCGACCCGCTGACTCGCCGGTGCCTGGCCACTGACCAGGCGCACCAGCTCGGCGGCCTGCTCGGGACTGTCGTTCACGCCGTCGAGCATGCAGTACTCGAAGGTGATGAAGTCGCGCGGCGCGGCCTGCAGATAGGCTTTGCAGGCCGTGAGCAGCTGTTCAAGGTCATGCTTGCGATTGAGCGGCACCAGGTTGTCGCGCAGGGCATCGTCGGGCGCATGCAGCGACACCGCCAGCGCCACTGGGCAGTCCTCGCGCAGTCGGTCGATCATGCGCGTCATGCCCGAGGTCGAGACCGTGACACGCCGCCGCGACAGGCCGTAGCCGTGGTCGTCGAGCATGGTGCGCAACGCCGGCAGCAGCGCCGCGTAGTTCTGCAGTGGCTCGCCCATGCCCATCATGACGACGTTGTCGATGGCGCGCTCGCCGGCCGGCAGGCCCAGCGCCTGGCGCATGCGGTGTTCGGCAAACCACAGTTGCGCCACGATCTCGCCGGTGCTCAGATTGCGGCTGAAGCCCTGGTGTCCGGTGGAACAGAAGCGGCAGCCCACGGCACACCCCGCCTGCGACGACACGCACAGCGTGCCGCGGTCTGTTTCAGGGATGAACACGGTCTCCACCGCATTGCCCTGGCCGACGTCGAACAGCCACTTCAGGGTGCCGTCGGCAGAGCGGTGCTCGCTGATCAGCGGCAGCGCGCGCACTTCGGCTGCACCGGCGAGCTTGGCGCGCAGCGACTTGGCCAGATCGGACATCTGCTCGAAGTCGGCCGCGCCCTTTTGATGGATCCAGCGGTAGAGCTGGACGGCGCGAAAGCGCTTCTCGCCCAGGCTGTCGCAGAAGGCCGCCAGACCCTCAAGATCGAAGTCGAGAAGATTGGCGGCCACCAGAGGATTACCGTGAGTAGACGTTCATGCCGGGAAAAAAGAACGCGATCTCGACGGCGGCCGTCTCCGGTGCGTCAGAGCCGTGCACGGCATTGGCATCGATGCTGTCGGCAAAGTCGGCGCGGATGGTGCCCTTGTCGGCCTTCTTGGGGTCGGTGGCGCCCATCAGCTCGCGGTTCTTGGCGATCGCGCCCTCGCCCTCGAGCGCCTGGATCATCACCGGGCCCGAGATCATGAAGCTGACCAGGTCGTTGAAGAAGGGGCGCGCCTTGTGCACGGCGTAGAAAGCCTCGGCCTCGCCGCGCGACAAATGCGCCATGCGGGCCGCCACGACCTTGAGGCCGGCGCCTTCAAAGCGGGCGTAGATCTGGCCGATCACGTTCTTGGCCACGGCGTCGGGCTTGATGATCGAAAGGGTGCGTTCGGTGGCCATGAAAAGTTCTCCTGAATCAAAGACTTGGCAAAGCTTTTGATTGTAGCGTCGCAGCGTGTCAGCGGCCTCGGCGGCCACCACCACCACGATTGCCGCCGCCTCCACCACCACCACCTCCACCGCCCGCACCGCCGCCAGAACCGCCGCCACCGCCTGGCCGGCCGCCACCGCCGCCCGGACGCCCGCCGCGGCCGCCACGGCCGCCGCTTCCGGGCGCACCGCCGCCACCGCCACCTGCGCCGGCGTTGCCACCGCCGCCGCTCTTGCGACCGCCACGGTTGCCGCCCGCACCCTTGCGGTGGAAGGCGTTGGCGCCGATGTAGCCGACCGAGGTCTTTAGCGGATCGGGGATCGTCGTCGGATCGGCCGGCTCATCGCGGTGGCCCTGTCCGGCCTTGGCGAAGCGCTTGTCGTAGGTTTGCTGCAGCGGGTTTGGGATGGGGCCGTCCTCGGGCATGTCGCGGCGCTGCGCGCGCTCGAGTTGCGCCGCGCGCTTGTCGTAGGTCTGCTGCAGCGGGCTCGGGATCGGCGCGTCGTCCGACAGTTCCCGGCGCTGCTGGCGGTCCTGCTGAATGGCCCGCTTGTCGAAGGTCTGCTGCAGCGGGTTGGGGATGGCACCGCCTTCGCCCGGCTCCGGCCGTGGGCCTCGCTCGCCCGCATCGGCACGGGGGCCGCGCTCCGGCCGCGGGCCGCGCTCGGGTCGGGGCCCACGGTCGCCGCGCGGGCCGCGGTCGGGGCGTGGGCCGCGGTCAGGACGTGGGCCGCGATCGGGTGCGCGATCGGGTGCGCGATCAGGCGCGCGCTCCGCGGCACGGTCCGGCGCGCGTTCCGGCCGGCGTTCGCCCGCCTCGGCGCCGCCGCCCTTGCGACCCCGCCGGTTGCGCGGGCGTTTGCCGGCCGGCACGCCTTCGGCTTCGGCCTCGACCCGTGGGCCGCCGGCCAGCCGGCGCAGCGTGCGAAGGTCGTGCTCGTCCAGGTCGACCCAGACACCGCGCTTGAGGCCTCGCGGCAGCACCACCGAGCCATAGCGGATGCGGATGAGGCGGCTCACCGCGTGCCCGACGGCGTCGAACAACTTGCGCACCTCGCGGTTGCGGCCTTCGGTGATGACGACGCGGTACCAGTGGTTGACACCTTCGCCGCCGCCGTCCTCGATGCTCTTGAAGGCACAACGCTGGCCTTCGATCTCGACGCCTTCGAGCAAGCGCGCCTTGGCGTCCATGGCCAGCACGCCCAGCGAGCGCACGGCGTACTCGCGCTCGACACCAAAGCGCGGGTGCATCAGCTGGTTGGCCAACTCGCCCGAGTTGGTGAACAGCAGCAAGCCTTCGGTGTTGATGTCCAGCCGGCCTACCGATTGCCACTTGCCCTGTTGCAGCCGTGGCAGGCGCCGGAACACGGTCGGGCGCTGCTGCGGGTCGTCATGCGTGACGACCTCGCCGGCCGGCTTGTGATAGGCCAGCACGCGCGCCGGCGGCGGTGCGATGCGGTAGCGCACCGGCTTGCTGTCGATCTGGATGCGGTCGCCGAAAGAGACGCGCTGGCCGGTGTGCGCCGGCTCGCCGTTCACCGTGATGCGGCCTTCGACGATCATCTGCTCGAGATCGCGTCGCGAACCCACGCCGGATTGGGCCAACACCTTCTGCAGCTTGGGCGCATCGAGCTCGGCGGCCAGCACGCGCCGCGGCGGCGCTGCCGCTTCGGTAACGGGCGCGCCTTCGGCCTCGGGCTCGACGTCAAAGGCGCCTGACAGCACTTGGGCAAAGACCTCGGCCGGATCGACCGGTGGGCCGCGCGGTGCTTCAGGGGCTGACGCGGTGGCGTCGAGGCCGGCAGCGCCGTCAGTGGCGTCGCCCGCGTCCGTGCCAGCCACTCGCGCCTCGCCCTCAGCCGCCGGTTCGCCGTCCTGCGCCCTTTCGCCGCCACGGCGGCCGCGCCGGCGATGCCGGGAACGGCGGCTGCTGCGCTCGTCAGCCGGCCCGGCGGCGCCTTCGACGCTGGCGGCTGCCGGTTCGATCAAGGTGTCGCCGTGGGCGGTGTTGCCAGCGTCGCTCGCTTCGGCGACGGTCGACGGCGCGTCAACTTGCCGAGGCGCAGGCGTGGCCTCGGCGGCCGCAACGGGCACCACGCCAGCGCCAGAGTCGCCAAGGTCGGCGCTGTCCGTCGGGGCGGCATCGGCCTTGCGCGGCGCGCGGCGCCGACGCGGCTTGGCCGGCGTATCGCCTGCTGCACCGTCGGTCGACACGGACGCGGCAGGCACGTCGTCGGGGTTCACGGAATCGGCGTCAGAAGCATTCATGCGGCAGTGTCGGTGGCGGGCGGTAGTTCGGTCGGGGGGCCGTCGGCAGCGACGGTGGCGGGGGCAAGGGCTGGGGAGTCGAGGGCAAGGTCGGCCGGCGCAAGGGCTGCGCCGGCAGTGACCAACTCGGCCGATTCGGCCGAGTCGGGCGAATCGGGCTCGAGCGGCAGGCTGCCCTGGCTGTCGCCAAGCAGTTCGGCCGTGGCATGCAAGGACTCAAAGGTCTGCAAGGGCGTCTGGCCGGTGCCGCTGCCGTCGATCTCGGGCAGCTGCTCCAGGCTGGCCAGGCCCAGGTCGTCGAGAAACTGGCGCGTCGTGGCGTACAGCGCCGGGCGGCCGGGGGCTTCGCGGTAGCCGATCGGCTCGATCCAGCCGCGGTCCTCAAGCTGCTTGACGATCTGGCCGCTGACGGTGACGCCGCGGATGTCCTCGATGTCGCCGCGCGTCACCGGTTGGCGGTAGGCCACGATGGCCAGGGTCTCCATCGCGGCACGCGAGTAGCGCGGCGGCTTCTCGGGGTGCAGGCGATCAAGGAAGCTGCGCATTTCGGGCCGGCTCTGGAAACGCCAGCCGCTGGCCAGCGCCACCAGCTCGACGCCGCGGTCTTCCCAGTCACGCACCAATTCGTTGAGCATGGCGCGCAAGGTGTCGATGCCGACTTCGCCGTCGAACAGCGCCTTCATGTCGTTCAGCGGCAGTGGCGCCGGTGCGCAGATCAGCGCGGTCTCGAGGACTCGTTTGGCCTCAGCTGTGTTCATCGCCTGCGGGCATTTGTGGAGTGGCCGCCAGGATGGCCCCGGGGCTGGGTGGGTCAGTCTGACGAGGCCGGAGGGCCGGACTCATCGGAGGTTCGGGCCGCGCGGGGCAACAAGACTGAAGGCGCGGAGGGTTCGCACGGTCCGGCAGGGCCGGGACGGGGCAGCGGGTCGAACAGGCGCGGCACTCGGGGTACCAGCAGCGCTGTGAATGCAGCATTGTAGCCGCGTCGCGTCAAGCCGCGCGTTAAGCCGCGCCTCCAGCCTGGCGCAGCGCCTCTCAGCGCCTCTCAGCGGCGCGTGGCAACCACGGCTGCCCACGCGGTGGCCAGATCGGCCGGCGGCTCGCGGGTGAACGTCAGCATCAAGCCGCTGACGGGGTGGGCCAGCCGAAGCTCCGTGGCGTGCAGGGCCTGCCGCGTCATGCCCAGCGCGGCGCGGCCGCCGTATACCGCGTCCGCTACCAGCGGGTAGCCACGCGACGCCAGGTGGACGCGGATCTGGTGCGTGCGCCCGCTGTGCAAGGTGCAACTCAGCGCGCTGATGCTGGCCGACGATGCCACGCAGGCCACATCCGTGCGCGACGGCCGCCCGCCGGCGACCACCGCCATGCGCACGCGCACGTTCGGGTCACGGCCGATGGGGGCATCGATGCTGAACGCGGCGGACGCCGGCACGCCGTGTGCCAGCGCCAGGTAACGCCGGTGGACCTCGTGCGCGGCGATGGCACGCGACAGCGCCGTCACGGCGGGCAGCGACTTGCCGACCATCATCAGCCCCGAGGTGTCCTTGTCGAGCCGGTGCACGATGCCCGCCCGTGGCAGCGTGGCCGCCGCCGCGTGGTGAGCCAGCAGGCCGTTGAGCAGCGTGCCAGACCAATTGCCTGGCGCCGGATGCACCACCAGCCCGGCGGGCTTGTCGATGACCAACAGGTGCTCGTCCTCGAACACGATGTCCAGCACCATGGCCTGGGGACGGAAGGCCAGGCTCTCTTCGGTGGGCACCAGCTCCAACTGCAGCACCTGCCCGGCGCGCACGCGACGCGACGCCGTGGTGGCCATCGCGCCATCAACCTGAACGTGGCCGTGTTCGATCAGGCCCTGCAGATGGCTGCGCGAGAACTCGCTGGCCAAGTCGACCAGCGTCTTGTCGAGCCGCTGGCCGTGCTGCGCGGCGGTGACCACGGCCGTGCGCAGGTCGGGCGCAGCGTCGCCTTCGGCATCGACGAGCTCGGCCGGCTCGGCCTCGGCAGCAAGCGCGACAGCAAGCTCGGCCTGCGGGGTCGGCTCCCTATAATCCGCGTTCCTCCGACCCACCGGCACCTTTCGCGATGACCGCACCTTTGTTCTGGCGCCCTGCGCTCTTTGCGCTGCTGGCGCTGTCGCTGCAACTCACGGGTTGCAGCACCACGCCCAAGGACGAGCAGGCGTCCAGCGCTGCGGATCGATTGTACAAAGAGGCCAAGGACGACATGGATGCCGGCAGCTACGAGCGCGCCATCAAGTCGCTCGAGCGCGTCGAGGGCCTGGCCGCCGGCTCGGTGCTGGCGCAGCAGGCCCTGCTGGACATCGCCTACCTCAACTGGCGCACCGGCGAGAAGGCGCCCGCGCTGACCGCGGTCGAGCGCTTCATCAAGCTCAACCCGTCGAGCCCGGCGCTGGACTACGCGCTGTACCTGCGCGGCGTCATCAACTTCAACGACAACCTGGGCCTGCTGGGCACACTGGCTGGACAAGACCTGTCGGAGCGCGACCAGCGCGCCTCGCGCGATGCCTTCCAGGCCTTCAAGCAACTGCTCGACCAGTTTCCGGCCTCGCGCTATGCCGCCGATGCCCGACAGCGCATGGACTACATCGTCAACTCGCTGGCTGCGTACGAGGTGCACGTGGCGCGCTACTACCTGCGCCGCGGCGCCTATGTGGCCGCGGCCAACCGGGCCCAGGGCGCGGTGCAGGAGTTTGCGCAGACGGCGTCGGCCGAAGAGGCGCTCTACATCCTGATGCAGAGCTACGACAAGCTGGAGCTGACACTGCTGCGCGAGGACGCCGAGCGCGTGCTGCGCAAGAGCTATCCCAACAGCGCTTATCTGTCGCAGGGCCTCGCGGCGCGTGACAAGCCCTGGTGGAAGCTGTGGTGAGCCGGTGCCGGTAGATCGGCGTCAATGAGCCGGCATCAATGAGCCGGCGTCAATGCGCCGCTGACAGCTCAGCCAGCCACGCCAGCGCCGCCGCTTCATCGGCCAGCCGCGTCATCGGCGGCAGCGCCGCCAGCAGCCGCCGGCCGTACTTCATCTGCGCCACCCGCGGGTCGCACAGCACGAGCAGGCCGCGATCGGTCTCGCTGCGGATCAGGCGCCCGGCGCCCTGCTTGAGCGACACCGCGGCCTCGGCCACGAAGTAGTCGTCGAAGGGGTTGCGCCCCTGCTCGCGCAACTGCTTGACGCGCGCCTCGACCAGCGGGTCGTTCGGCGGCGGAAACGGCAGCTTGTCGATGAGCACGCACTGCAGCGCGTCGCCGGGCATGTCGATGCCCTCCCAGAAGCTGGCCGATCCCACCAGCACACAGCCGCGGCCATCGCCGTAGCGCTGCAGCAGGGCGCGGCGCGGCTCGCTGCCCTGCACCAGCACGGTCAGGTGCTGCGACTCGAACTGCACTTTGATGGCCTGGGCCACCACGGGAAGCACGCGCAGCGTGGTCGTGAGCACGAAGGTGCGGCCGCCCAGCGCGCCCGCCAGGCGGCCGGCCAGCGCGCCCACCTCGGCCGCGTGCCCCGCGGCGTTGGGCAGCGGCATGCGCGAGGGCACCCACACGCGGGCCTGCGCCGCGTAGTCGAAGGGGCTGCCGACGCGCAGCTTGGCGGCGTCCTCCAGGCCGCAGGTGCCGGCAAACCAGGACAGCGCGTCGTCGTCACCCAGCGTCGCCGACGTAAAGATCCAGGCCTTGGGCGAGGCCTTCCGCTGCTCGGTGAGCATCTCGCGAATGTCCAGCGGCGACTCGACCAGGCGCGCCTGCTGCGGCGTCAGGTCCACCCAGCGCACGTGCCCGGTAGCGGCCTCGGCGCCGAAGTGCGCCGCCAGTGCCGACAGCTCACGCGCGCGCTGCTCGAGCTTGGGGAACTCGGGCGCGGCTTCGGCCACGCCGGCGGCGGCTTCGGCCGCGGCCCGCGCCGCGTCGGCCAGGTCTTGCAACGCGCCCCCGATGCCGTCCACGCAGTCTTCCCAGCGCCGCTTGAGCATGGCGCGCACCTCGCCCACATCACCGGCACAGGCCAGCCGCAACTCGCGCGCGGCGCGGTCGATGCCGGCTTGCAGCTCGCTCCACGGCTGCAGGCCCCGCGCGTGCTGCAAGCCGGCCGCAAGCAGGTCGCGGCCGAGGTCGATGGCCTGGCCCGTTGCCAAGGTGGTGCCGAGAAACTGGATGCCGGCCTCGGCCAGTTGGTGCGCTTCGTCGAAGACCGCGGCATCGACGGTCGGCAGCAGCTCGGCCACGCCGCTGTCGCGCAGGGTCAGATCGGCGAAGAACAGGTGGTGATTGACGACCACCAGATCCGCGGCCATCGCCTCGCGCCGCGCCTGCATGACGTGGCAGGCGCGGTGCTCGGGGCACTCGGCGCCCAGGCAGTTGTCGCGTGTAGAGGTGACCAGCGGAATCACCGGTGAGCGGTCGTCCAGGCCTTCTATTTCGGCCAGATCGCCGCTGCGCGTGGACTGCGCCCATTGCGAGACACGGTGCAGCGCGCGCACGGCAAAGCGGTCGGGCAGGTGCGCGTCGTGCTCGGCCTGCTGCAGGCGCCAGCGGCACAGGTAGCTGGCACGGCCCTTGAGCAGCGCCATGCGCACCGGCACGCCCAGGGCGTCGCGCAGGCGCGGCAGGTCGCGCAGGAACAATTGGTCCTGCAAACTCTTGGTGGCGGTGCTGACCAGCGCACGTCGGCCCGACAGCAGCAAGGGCACCAGGTAGGCGAATGTCTTGCCCACGCCGGTGCCGGCTTCGGCCACCAGCGCTTCGCGGGCCACCAGCGCGTGCGCCACGCGTTCGGCCAGCAGGTCCTGTTGCGGACGCGGCATGAAGCCGGGCTCGGCGTTGGCGATCGGCCCGTCGGCCGCAAAGGCGCGGGCCACCGCAGCGGCCAGGGCGCCGGTGTCGTCGCTGGTCATGGTCACGCCGGCTCGGGCGGGTCGAGTTCGGTCTCGAGCCGGGCAATCTGATCGCGCAGCAGCAGACGGCGCTTCTTCAAGCGCCGCAAGGTCAGGTCGTCAGCCGGCCGATCAGGCGCGTTGCGGTCGATCAGCTCGTCGAGGTCGGCGTGTTCGATGCGCAACTCGATGAGGCGGCGCTGCGGGGAATGCAGGTTCTCGTCCATTGCTGCGCGGTGAGGGGGCATCGGCGAGTTTATATTCGCCGCATGGTTGCACTCGCACAGTCTTTCCGCTTCAGCGCCGCCACCGGCTTGCACCGGGGGGACCGTGCTTATCAGCAGGATCAGGTCGAGGTCATCGCCCACCCGCGCGCCCACGGTTCCATCCTGGCGATGCTGGCCGACGGCATGGGCGGCAAAAGCGGCGGGCGCAAGGCTGCCGACCAGGTGATGCTCACCGGCCGCCAGATCTTCGAGCGCTTCGTGCCCAGCCAGGACGAGGCCGCCGAGCTGCTGCGCCAGCTGGTGCTCGAGTCGCACCTGATGATCAAGCTGACCGCCATCACCGCCGAAGAAGAGCCACACAGCACCGTGGCCGCCTTCTACGTCGGGCCGGGCTTGGACTGCGACATCGTGCATGCCGGCGATTCGCGCGTGTACCACTACCGCGGCGCCGAGATGATGAAGCGCACGATCGACCACTCGTTCGTGCAGCGCTTGGTGGACGAAGGCAAGATCAGCGAAGAGGCGGCCAACACGCACCCGCAGTCCAACCTGCTCACCGGCTGCCTGGGTACGCACGCCGAGCCACCGGTGTCGCTGTGGCACATCGACAAGCTCGAATTCGGCGACAGCATGCTGGCCTGCAGCGACGGCCTTTGGCACTACTTCACGCCCAAGGAGATCGGCGCCATCCTGCACGCCCTGCCGCCGCGCGAGGCCGGCGAGATGCTGATCAGCAAGGCGCGCCAGCGCGCCCGCGGCGGCGGCGACAACCTCTCGCTAGCCCTGGCGCGCATCGATCCGCTGCGCTGAACCTCCGCCGCCGCGCTGATGACTTTGCGGCGGCGACAAGCTCTCGCTTGCGCTGGCCCGCATCGACCCGCTGCGCTAAACGGCGGCAGGCCTCAACGGCCGGCCGAAGCGGCAGGGCCGGGCACCGGCAGAGGCTCCGCAGGCTTTCCCGTCGCGGCCTTTTCGGCCAGACGCCGCGCCACGCGCTCCTGGGTTTGCCGTGCGGCGTCGCGCCGGCGCTGCGCAGCCAGGGCGCGCTGCGCCGCCTCGCTGGCCTGGCCAGCTTGCGCCGGGCCGGTGTCGCGTGGCCGCGAAGCCCGCTCGGCAGCTGCAGGCGCGATCGCCGGCACCTTGGCTGGCCGCGCTGATGAGCCCCCTGCGGGGCGCGACGCCGCAGCCGCCTGCTTGGCGGCCACGGCGGCACGGCGCTCGTCACCACGCGCACGGCGCTCGGCGTCGTCCAGGCGCAACTCGCGTTCGCGCAGCGGCGCCAGCGCGGCGCGGCGGCGCGCACGCGAGTCATCCAGGCAGGCCGTGACCGCAAAGCGCTCACGGCAGTCGCGCTGTTCTGCGGCGAAGCGCAGCTCGACCACCTGGCGCTCGGCGCCGATGCGCTCGCGGCCGTCGCCCTCAGCCAGCGCCAGCAAGGGCGCCAGCATCGGCACCAGCAAGCACATGGCGAACAGGCCGGCACGCGTCATGGCGTCAGGTCAGCGAGGTGTCGACATCGCGCCGCGCCCGCGCGAGGTACTGCGCCGACTGCATCTCGTGCAGCCTTGACGCGGTGCGCGGAAATTCATGCGCCAGCGGGCCTTCGGTGTAGAGCTCATCGGCAGGCGTCTCGGCCGACATCACGAGCTTGACGTTGCGGTCGTACAGCACGTCGATCAGCCAGGTGAAGCGGCGCGCTTCGCTGGCCAGGCGCGGCGGCATCTGCGGCACATGGCTCAGCAGCACGGTGTGGAAACGCGCGGCGATTTCAAGGTAATCGTTCTGCGAGCGCGGCCCGCCACAAAGGGTGCGGAAGTCAAACCACACCACGCCACCGGCGCGGCGCAGGGCGCGCAGGCTGCGGTGTTCGATCTGCATCACCGGTTCTTCGTCGCGGGCCTCGGTCAGCTCGTCAAAGGCGCGCGACATGGCGGCCTCTGCCGCCTCGCCCAAGGGGCAGTGGTAGACCTGCAGGTGGGCCAGTGTCCGTTGCCGGTAGTCGGTGCCGGCGTCGACGCTGATGACCTCAAGCTGGGTCTTGAGCAACTCGATGGCCGGCAGGATGCGGTCGCGGTGCAGGCCGTTGGGGTAGAGCGCGTCGGGGTGGAAGTTGCTCGTGGTGACGATGCTTACGCGGTTGGCGAACAGCGCCGCCAGCAGCCGGTGCAGGATCATCGCGTCGGTGACGTCGGCGACGTGAAACTCGTCAAAGCAGATCAGCCGGAAGCGCCGCGCGATGCGCCGGCCCAGTTCGTCCAGCGGGTTGACGGTGCCCTTCAGATCCTGCAGCTCGCGGTGCACCTCGCGCATGAACTCGTGGAAGTGCAGGCGCGTCTTGCGCGTCAGCGGCACGGCGCGGAAGAAGCAGTCCATCAAAAAGCTCTTGCCGCGGCCGACGCCGCCGTGCATGTACACGCCGCGCGGGATCGGCGGGCGCACCAGCATCTTGGTCAGCGCGTTGCTGCGCCGCGCCTTGTAGTCGGCCCATTCGTTTTCGCAGCGTTCCAGCGCCGTCACCGCGGCAAGCTGCGCCGGGTCGCTGGTGTAGCCGCGCTCGATGAGCGTGCCCTCGTAAAGCTGGCGCAC
>JANPMR010000063.1:0-13533 GCA_031427055.1 Rubrivivax sp. | reverse complement strand
GAACTGGGCAACCGCGAGTTCCGCACCGCCGCCATCGTGGCCGATCACCTGCGCGCGCTGGGCCTGGACGAGGTGAGGACGGGCGTCGCCCACACCGGTGTGGTGGCGCTGCTCAAGGGCGCGCTGCCCGGGCCGGTGGTGGCACTGCGCGCCGACATGGACGCGCTGCCGGTGGCCGAGGACGTCGACCTGCCGTTCGCGTCCAAGGTGCGCGCGCAGTGGAACGGCGAAGACGTGGGCGTGATGCACGCCTGCTGGCACGACTGCCACACCGCCATCCTGATGGGCGTGGCCCAGTTGCTGGCTGGCCTGCGCGCTCAGTTGCGCGGCAGCGTGAAGTTCATCTTCCAGCCCGCCGACGAGATGCCGCCCGAGGGCGAGGACGGTGGCGCCAAGATGATGATCGAGCAGGGCGCGCTCAGCAACCCGGTGCCGCAGGCCATCTTCGGCCTGCACGTCACTTCGCGCCTGCCCTTGGGCGTGGTGGGGTACCGCCCGGGGCCCACCATGGCCAGCTCCGACAAGCTCAAGATCACGGTGCACGGCAAGCAGACGCACGGCGCCGCGCCGTGGATGGGGGTCGATCCCATCGTGACCTCGGCGCAGGTCATCCTGGGTCTGCAGACGGTGGTCAGCCGGGGTGTGGACATCTCGCGCGAGCCGGCCGTGGTGACGATCGGTGCCATCAAGGGCGGCGTGCGCGAGAACATCATCCCCGACAGCGTGGAGATGCGCGGCACCATCCGCACCTTCGACGAAGAGATGCGCGACGAGATCCACGAACGCGTGACCACACTGGCCGAGGCGGTGGCCCGCGGCTCGCGCGCCACATGCCAAGTGTGTATTACCAAGAACTACCCGGTGACGGTCAACGACCCGGCGCTCACCGCCGCCATGGTGCCCACCCTGCTGCGCGTGGCCGGACCGCCCAGCGCCAGCGCGGGCCTGCATCTGGTGCCCAAGGTGACCGGCTCGGAAGACTTCTCGTTCTTCCAGCGCCTGGTGCCGGGGCTCTTTTTCTTCATTGGCGTCACGCCGCCGGGGCAGGACCCCGCCAAGGCCTACAGCAACCACTCGCCGCGCTTCTTTGCCGACGAGCGCGCGCTGCTGCTGGGCCTGCGTTCGCTGGCGCACCTGACGTGTGACTATCTGGAGTCGCGGGCCTGAGGGTGGGCCGTGCGCCAGCGCCAAGAAAAAGCCGCTGCCGAGAGACTCGGGAGCGGCTTGATCTGACTGGAAAACCGGGTGGCGCTTCAGGGAAGCGCCACCCGGCAGCACGGGGCGTTGTCCAACGCTGCCATCAACATCGGCCCGTACAGCCTTGGACGCGAGACTTGCCCTTCAACGGAGTCGATGAGCCCGCCAACGAACTTGGCTTCGCTGATGATCGAACGCCGCCGGTGGTCGACCTTCGTGATCGATGGCACCACGGCATCGTGATGGTCTCGGATTGCCTGGTGATTCCGGATGCCACGGCCAACCCCCAAGAAGCCTTTACCAAGATGGTTGCAGTCGGTGTGCGTTGGGTCAGACTGGACGCGCCGTCACAGGGCACGGACCTTGCCGTGAGATGCTCGCCCGGGTTGAAAACCTTGTCACTTGGCAGCGCAGCCGAAAGCATGTCGATGCCGAATAGAGCCGCTTCGGCGGCGGATTCGTCGCCAACGATGGTCGGAGAGGACGCTGAGGCCTCAACGATTCCATGAAGGCAACAAGCGTTTCTCTGGGGGAAACGTTTGCGTTCGTCGAGCATCCAAGTCAAGTGGGTTTGGCCGGGCAGAGCGATCTTGGGTGGGTGTGTGCCGGTTCAAGCGCAAGCGACTACCGGCCGTTTCGACAAGCGGTTGCCCGGCTCTGCATGCAGCCCGAAGGCGGCTTCGACGCCCGACGCGTCCATTTCGTCGCCTTGAAAGCTACAATCGTTTCCGTGAAAGCAACACTCGTTTCCGCATCGGATCTGCTCTTTCCAGCCCAGTACCGGCGGCGGGCGCTTGCCCTGTTGTTCTTGAGCCCGGAGCGTCGCCTCCATGTCCGTGAAATCTCCAGGCTGACCGACGCGTCACCCGGCACCATGGCCAAGGAGCTGGACCAGTTGAACCGTGCCGGTCTGCTGGTGAAGCACAAGGTGGGCAACCAGGTGCAGTTTTCCGCCAACGAACAGCACCCGGTCTTCCCTGAACTCAGCGGCCTGCTGCGCAAGACCATCGGCTTGGCTGATGTGCTCGTCGGCGCTCTGGCCAGCGTCGCCGACCAGATCCAGGTCGCCTTCGTCTTCGGATCCATGGCGCGCGCGACCGAGCACGCCGGCAGCGACATCGACATCATCGCCATCGGTACCGTCGACTTCGCTGGCATCGTCAGCGCCCTGTACCCGGCCCAGGACACCCTCCGGCGCGAAATCAACCCGAAAGTCTTCACAACCGCCGAGTGGCGCGCCAAGCTGGCATCGCAGTCAGGCTTCCTCGTTGACGTGTTGAACAAACCAAAGATCTTCCTGATCGGGACACAAGATGACCTCGACCTTCTTGGCCAACCTCGCGAAGATCGGGCAGCTTGATGCCGTGCCGGCGTCGCCGGAACTGGTGCAGCGAATCCTGGCAGCAGCACGGCAGCAGCTAAAGGATGCGCACATTGAACAGGCCAGCAACGAAACCCGCTTTGACTGCGCCTACAACGCCATCAGGGCGTCAGCGGACATCGGCCTCTTGATCAACGGCTTCAGGACGTCCACAGGCCGGCCAGGGCACCACCAAACCGCGATCCAGTGCTTCGGGCACACCCTGTCCATCGACGACCCCACGATTCGCCTTCTTGACGGTTTGCGCAAGCAACGAAGTGGGTCGAACTACGACGGCGACACAGTGACGACCGGCGCGCTTTCGGAGTGTCTGCGGCAGGCCAAAAGTATCTTGGCGCGTGTCGAAGCCGCCGTGATTTCAAAGGATGCTGGTGCGGCGGGCCATCCAGGTGGCTGACCCGACGTCCACCGCTCACGCAGGCCCACGGGCACAATCCATCGCAGGCTGAAGGTGCCGTGGCGGTTGGTGGTCAGCCGGGCAGGTTTTGCGGCCAAGGTGGCTACCCAAAGTGGATACCCGACCAAAGAAAAAGCCCCGTAAGTCGTTGACCTGCGGGGCTTCTGAGGGTTCTGGTGGCGCTTCAGGGATTTGAACCCCGGACCTGCGGATTATGATTCCGTCGCTCTAACCAGCTGAGCTAAAGCGCCTGAACCCAAGATTATAGCGAGCCCGCACACGCGGGTGAAGGCCCGGCGCGCACCCCCCAACCTATGTTCAGTTTCTTCAAGAAGAAGGCGTCTGCGCCGGCCGCAGCCGTGCCTGCGGCAACCGTGTCCGGTGCGCCGACAGCCGACGGACCCGCGGCCGTCGATTCGCCTGACGCCAGCGTGCCAGCCGCCACGCCGCCGCGCGGCGGCTGGCTCGGCCGCTTGGCACAAGGCCTGCGCAGGACGGGCGCCGGGATCGCGCAGGTCTTCACCGGCACGCGCATCGACGACGCGCTGTACGAAGAGCTCGAGTCGGCGCTCCTGATGGCCGACACCGGCGTCTCTGCCACCCAGCATTTGTTAGACGACCTGAAGCGCCGCGTCAAGGAGGCCAAGGCCACCGAGCCGCTGGCCGTCAAGGCGCTGCTGGCCGACGCGCTAACCGCGCTGCTGCTGCCCTTGCAGCGGCCGCTGAGCATCGGCAGCGCCACGCCCACCGTGATCATGGTCACCGGCGTCAATGGCGCTGGCAAGACGACGAGCATCGGCAAGCTGACGCGCCATCTGGCGCAGGCCGATCGCAAGGTGCTGCTGGCCGCGGCCGATACCTTTCGCGCCGCGGCACGAGAGCAACTGGCCATCTGGGCCGACCGCAACCGCGTCGAGATCGTCAGCCAGGAGGGCGGCGACCCGGCTGCTGTGACCTTCGACGCCGTGACAGCCGGCCGTGCGCGGGGCTGCGACGTGGTCATCGCCGACACCGCGGGCCGTCTGCCCACGCAAACGCACTTGATGGAAGAGCTGAAGAAGATCCAGCGCGTGATCGGCAAGGCGCAGGACGGCGCGCCGCACGAGGTGCTGTTGGTGGTGGACGGCAACACCGGCCAGAACGCGCTGGCGCAGGTCAAGGCCTTCGACGCGGCGCTGGGCCTGACGGGCTTGATCGTGACCAAGCTCGACGGCACCGCCAAGGGTGGCGTGCTGGCGGCGATCGCGCGCTGGGGCGCCGAGCGCGGCAGCGTGGTGCCGGTCTACTTCATCGGCATCGGCGAGCGCATGGAAGACCTGCAGACCTTCGACGCGCGCGAGTTCGCGCAGGCGCTGCTGGGCTGACCAGTGATCAGCGCCTGGCGGGCGCTTCCAGGTCCTCGAAGAACGCCGAGGCCACGGGTTCCATCGTGCCGTCAAACTCGGCTTCGAGCGCGGCGCGGTCGCCTGCGGACAGTGCCTCTTCGATCTCGGCCACCGGGATCAGCGGCATCGGACGCGAGTTCACCGGCTTGATGCCCGCCGCTGGCGTGCCCACCACGTGGGCCAGATGCTGGCGCAGGTCGCTGGCGCTGGGCAGATAGCCTTCACGCCAGACATGCACCTGGATGCCAGCGGCCTTGAGCACGCGCTCCATGCGGGCGTGGCGGCGGCGGCTGCGTTCAGTCTCTTGCATCGAGCGAATGTCGAACACGGCCAGCACGCGCGAGCCTGCGTCGCACAGCAGCAGGTCGGCGCTGAGCGAGCCCACGCGGGCCAGCCACTCGACGTGCGAATTGCGCGCCGGCACGCGGATGAAGCGCGCCAGCGGCACCTGCGCCAGCACCAGAAAGCCCGGCATGGCGCGGCGCAGCACGTCATAGCCCTGGCGTTCACTGATGGTGAGCACGCGCACGGGCTCGGGCGGCCAGTCGACCACGGTGTCGAGCTCGTCGCGCTGGGCGCGGCGGGGTTGTTGGCGCTGGCGCAGGCGCACGACCAGCAGCGTCAGCAGAAGCAGCACCGTCGCTGGCAACGCGAGCGACGCAATCGGGGTCAGAAATTCCATGAGCAAGGTACTCGGCAGGCACGAACCTTGAAGATCGGTCATTTCGGCCTGTGAATCAACCGCCCAAGCTTAAGAGCCGTATCCAGTCGTATCCGCAGCCCCTGAATGAGGGGTCGTCTTGCGAAGCGCCCTCAGCGCGGCAAGCCGGGGAAGCCCCCGCCGGCGCCGCCCATGCGCTTCATCATCTTCATCAGGCCGCCGCCCTTCATCTTCTTCATCATGCCGGCCATCTGCTCGAACTGGTTGAGCAAGCGGTTGACCTCCTGAACCTGCACGCCCGCCCCGGCCGCGATGCGGCGCTTGCGGCTGGCCTTCAACAGCTCGGGCTTGCGGCGTTCGAGCGCGGTCATCGAACAGATGATGCCTTCCATGCGCTTGACGTCGCGCTCGGCGCGGCCCATGTCGGCGCCCGCGGCCTTGGCCGTGAGCTGGCTGGGCAGCTTGTCCATCAGCCCGGCCAGGCCGCCCATCTTCTTCATCTGGCTGAGCTGCGACAGGAAGTCGTTGAGGTCGAAGCCGCTGCCCGACTTCATCTTCTCGGCCAGCTTTTGCGCCGCTTCGACGTCAACGCCCTGCTGAACGGATTCGACCAGCGCCAGGATGTCGCCCATGCCCAGCACGCGGCCGGCATGGCGTTCGGCGTCGAAGACCTCGAGGCCGTCGATTTTTTCGGACACGCCGGCAAACTTGATCGGCGCGCCGGTCACCTGCCGCACTGACAAGGCCGCGCCGCCGCGCGCGTCGCCATCGAGCTTGGTCAGGATGACGCCAGTGATGGGCAGCGCGTCCTTGAAGGCCTTTGCCGTGTTGACCGCGTCCTGACCCTGCATGGCGTCCACCACCAGCAGCGTCTCGACCGGGTTCAGCACCGCGTGCAGCTCGTGGATCTCGGCCATCAGCGCTTCGTCGATGCCCAGGCGGCCCGCGGTGTCGACCAACAGCACGTCGAAGTAGTGGCGCTTGGCGTAGTCCAGTGCGGCCAGCGCAATGTCACGCGGCTTCTGCCCGGGGTCGGACGCAAACCACTCGGCGCCGGCCTGCGCCGTCACGGTCTTGAGCTGCTCGATGGCGGCCGGCCGGTAAACGTCGGCAGAGACCGTCAGCACCTTCTTCTTGCGCTTGAGGATCAGGTGCCTGGCCAGCTTGGCCGTGGTCGTGGTCTTGCCCGCGCCCTGCAGGCCGGCCATCAGGATCACGGCCGGCGGCTGCGCCGCGAGGTTGATGTCGGACACACCCTCGCCCATGGTTGCGGCGAGTTCCTTGTGCACCACGCCCACCAGGGCCTGGCCGGGGTTGAGCGAACCGGCCACTTCCTGGCCCAGCGCCTTGTCCTTGACGCGGGCGATGAAGTCGCGCACCACGGGCAGTGCCACGTCGGCCTCGAGCAAGGCCATGCGCACCTCGCGCAGCATGTCCTGCACGTTGCTTTCGGTGATGCGGGCCTGGCCGCGCATCGTCTTGACCATCCGGGACAGACGGTCGGTGAGGGTCGTGGCCATGGTCTGGCGAGCCGGGATCAACGGGCCCGCGGTCATTACACTGTCAGCATGATTCTATCGACCCCGTCTGCCACGCTCATGCCCGGCGGCGCTTGGCTGCTGGCGGCCGTGGCCTGCGTGCTGTATCTGATGAGTGCTCTGCCGCTGACTTGGCTGCGTCGCATGTCGCCGGCCACGCTGCTGGGCGGCTTTGCGCTTCACGGGCTGCTGCTGCTCATCGACATCGGTGGCTTTGGCCAGCCCGAGCCCGGCGCGCGGCTGGGCTTCGGGCCGGTGCTGTCGATGACGGCCTGGCTGGTGGTGGCCGTCTACAGCGTCGAGAGCCGCCTCGTGCCGCTGCCCGCCGTGCGCGTGGGCCTGGGCATTACCGGCGCGCTGGCGGTGCTGGTGGCGGCGCTGTTCCCCGGCGACTTGCGCGTGCCCAGCTCGGCGCTCGCGCCCTTGCATTTCGCGCTCGGCGTGGGCTCGTATGGGCTGTTCGGTGCGGCGGTGTTGCACGCCTTGATGCTCGACGCCGCCGAACGACGCCTGCGCAGCGGCGGTGCGGGCGTGGCCGCTGCGCAGCCGCAGCCGGGCCGTGTGGCGGGCCTGCCGCTGCTGCACCTGGAGCGGCTCACCTTCCACTTCGTCGAGGCCGGTTTCGCGGTGCTCACCGCCACGCTGGTGCTGGGTGTGCTCAACACCGTGCACTGGCGCTGGACCGACCACAAGGCGGTGTTCTCGATCCTGGCCTGGTGCGTCTTCGCGGCCTTGCTGGTGGGCCGCCGGCAGCGCGGCTGGCGCGGCCGGCGGGCGACACGCTGGGTGTATGCCGGCGCCTCGCTGCTGCTGCTGGCCTACGTGGGCTCGCGCTTCGTGCTCGAAGTGCTGCTCGGCCGCGCGACGGGCTGATCGCGATGGGCAAGCTGCTGCTGCTTTTGGTGCTGGTGGGCGTGGCCGTGTGGTGGCTTGCCGGGCGCCGCCGCGACACGCCGGTGCCGCGCGACCCGGTCCCGCCGCCGCCGCCCGCAGCGCCAGCCGCGGCGCCGCAGGCCATGATCGCGTGCGCGCATTGCGGCGTGCACCTGCCGCAGGCCGACACAGTCGCCGACGCCGCAGGCCGTGCGTTCTGCAGCGAAGCGCATCGCCTGGCCGGGCCGCGCTGAAGCGCCGCCAAAGCGCAGGTGAACGCACTGGACGCAGAACGCCGCCGCGGCGACCGCCGCAGCAACGACCGCCGCCTGGGGCACCAGGGCCGCCGCCGCGACGACTCGGACTTCGATCCCGACGACAGTGACGCCAGCGCGGCCAGCGAGTCGTACTTCGACCCGGGCTGGATGGCCGCGGGCGATGTGCCGGGCGACAGCCGGCTGCTCGGCCGCGGCGCCGATGCGCAGGCGCCGGAACACGAGAGCGCGCTGGTCCGCGTCTACCGCACCTATGCCACAGCGCGGGCGGCGATCGGCGTTGGCCTGGTCGGTGTGCAGGGCGTGAGCAGCCTCATCGGCGCGCGCAGTTCGGAGTGGCTGGCGCTGGTGTCGCTGGTCTACGCCGCGCAGGCCATCACGCTGTGGCTGCTGCCGCGTTTCTGGCCGCTGGCGCAGCCCAGTGCAGGCCACCGTCGGCGGCAGTGGTTGTCGACCATCGGCGTCGACCTGCTGGCCTTCACGCTGCTGCACATGCTGGAGGTGGGTACCACCTTCAACTACGCCGCCCTGCTGGTATTGCCGGTGCTGATGGCCGGCGTGCTGACCTCGCGCCTGCTCGCGCTGGGCACCGTGGCCGCGGTGGCCTTGATGCTGCTCTTGACGGCGCTGCGTGGCACCTTTGGCGGCGAGACGCCCGCGGTGATGCTGCAGTCGGGTCTGGCGGGCCTGGGCCTGTTCATCATCACGCTGCTCGCCGGCGAACTGGCTGGCCGCCTTGCCGGCGAGGAGAAGGCGGCGCGCGGCAGCCGCGAGCTCGCCCGCCAGCAGGCGCAGCTCAACCGCCTGGTGATCGAGGAGATGGCCGACGGCGTGCTGGTCGTCGACCGCCGGCTGCGCGTGCGAGCGGCCAATCCGGCGGCGCGCGCCCTGCTGGTGCCACAGGGGCTGGGGCCGCCGGCGCCGTTCACGATGCAAGGCAGCGCCGGGTGGGAGGCACTGCACGCGGCGGCCGAACGCGCGCTGGCCGATGGCGCGTGGCCCGAGGCCGGGCGCGATGTGACGCTGGACCTGGGCGACGGCTACACGCGCACGCTGCGGCTGCGCGTGCGCTTCATGCGCAGCCGTGGCCTGCACCATGAGGCCGGCGGCAAGGTCGATGGCGCGGCGCAGACCGTGCCCGGCATCGAGCCCTTCGCGGTCTTGCTCCTCGAAGACCTGCGCACGCTGCAGGCCCGCATCCGGCAAGAGAAGCTGGCCGCGATGGGCCGCGTGTCGGCAGGCATCGCGCACGAGATCCGCAATCCGCTGGCCGCCATTTCGCAAGCCAACGCGCTGATGCTGGAGGACGAACTCGCGCCCCAGCAGCAACGGCTGGCGCGCATGGTGGCCGACAACGTCGAGCGCTTGAAGCGGCTCGTGGATGACGTGATGGAGGTCGCCCCCGGTGCCGAGCCCATCCAGCGCACCATCGATGTCACCGCGACGGTGGGCCAGGCCACGTCCGAATGGGCGCGCACAGTGAACATGCCGGTCGGCGCCGACAGCCGCTTGCGCACCGAGTTGCCGCGGTCCGGCCTGGGCGTGGTGTTCGACCCCGAGCACCTGCGCCGCGTGCTCGTCAACCTGCTGGACAACGCGCAGCGCCACGCCACGGCCGGGCCTGGCGGCATCTTGCTGCGGTTGGCCGCACGCGACGACGGCTGGGTCATGCTGTCGGTGCTGAGCGACGGTGCGCCGATCGCGCCCGAGATCGAGCGCCACTTGTTCGAACCCTTCTTCTCGACGCGCAGCCGCGGCTCGGGGCTCGGGCTGTACATTTGCCGCGAGCTTTGCGAACGCTACGGCGCCAGCATCGAGTACCACCCCCGTCCTGCTGCCGAGCGGCTGCGCAACGAGTTCGTGGTCAGAATGCGGCGCGCCACGCTCACCGACGCCGTCAACACCCTGCCTTTGGATTCGGCCTGACACCATGAGCCCAGTTTCGACACCCCGGCTGCTGGTCGTCGATGACGAACCCGACCTGCGCACGCTGTATGAACTGACGCTGCTGCGCGAGGGCTACGACATGACCAGCGCGGGCTCTGTGGAAGAGGCCTGGGCGCTGCTGCAAGAGCGCGGCCCTGGCGGCTTCCAGCTCGTCATCACCGACATGCGCTTGCCCGACGGCAGCGGCCTGGACCTGCTGCGCCGCATCGACGAGGCCGGCCGGCGCGAGAAGACGATGGTCATCACCGCCTATGGCTCGCCAGAGAACGCGGTCGAGGCGTTGAAGGCCGGTGCCTACGACTACCTGACCAAGCCGGTGGATCTGCGGCAGTTTCGCGCCGTCGTGGCCTCGGCGCTGGGCCGCGTGCCGGTGCTTCCCGCGGCGGCTGTGGCCATCGCGCCGGCGCGCACAAGCCCTGCAAGCAGCACCACGTCGCGGCCGGCGCTCGAGCGCATCGTGGGCGACTCCGGCGCCATGCAGCAGGTGCGCTCGTTGATCGAGAAGGTGGCGCGCAGCATGGCCCCGGTGCTCGTCAATGGCGAATCCGGCACCGGCAAAGAACTGGTGGCGCGCGCCATCCACGGCTGCTCGCCGCGCGCGACGGGCCCCTTCATCGCCGTCAACTGCGGTGCCATCCCGGAAGCCCTGCTCGAGGCCGAGTTCTTTGGCTACCGCAAGGGCGCGTTCACCGGCGCCACCGAGGATCGCGAAGGCTTCTTCCAGGCCGCCCAGGGCGGCACGCTGTTTCTCGACGAGATCGGCGACCTGCCGCTGGCCATGCAAAGCAAGTTGCTGCGTGTGATCCAGGAGCGTGCCGTGCGGCCGCTGGGCACCGTGGCCGAAGTGCCGGTCAACGTGCGCATCGTGAGTGCGACCCACCGCGAGCTGGGTGCCGAGGTGCAGGCCGGCCGCTTCCGCCAGGATCTCTACTACCGCCTCAACGTCATCTGCATCACCGTGCCGGCGCTGCGCGAGCGCATTGCCGACTTGCCCGCGCTGTGCGCCACCGTGATCGAGCGCATTGCGCGCGATGCCGGCGTGGCGCCGCAGCCGGCGCTCGAGCCCGATGCCCTGCAACACCTGCTGCGCTACAGCTTTCCGGGCAACGTGCGCGAGCTTGAAAACCTGCTGCACCGCGCGCTGGCCTTGTCTGGTGGCCCGAGCATCGGCCGCGCCGATCTGGGCCTTCCCGAAGAGGCCCTGCAAGATGGCGGCCCCGACAGCGTGGCCGCGCCCTTGTCTGCAATGCCGGCAGGCGTGCCCGGAACGGCCTCTGGCACGGCATCGCTGCCCGCCTTGCCTTCCGATCTCGTGGCCCACCTCGACGCCGCGGAGCGCGAGATCCTTGAGCGCGCGCTCGATCGGCATCGCTACAACCGCACCGCCGCCGGCGCCAGCCTGGGCCTGTCGCTGCGTCAGATGCGTTACCGCATGGCGCGTCTGGGCGTCGGCGCCGCCGACGACGCGCTGTAGCCCACCGGGCGATGCCGCGACGCGGGGTCTGGCGCGACGGCTGGTGGGCTGGCGCTCATGGCGTGGTCTCGCCCAACTTCGGCCCGCGCCCGCCGGGCACCGCCATCACGCTGGCCGTGGTGCACTCGATCAGCCTGCCGCCGGGCGTGTTTCGTGGCAATGACGTTCCGCGCCTGTTCACCAACCGGCTCGATTGGGACGCGCACCCGTTCTACCAAGGCATTCGCGGCTTGCAGGTGTCGGCGCACTTCTTCGTGCGACGCAGCGGCCGCACGCTGCAGTTCGTGTCGTGCGAACAACGCGCGTGGCACGCCGGCGTCTCGATCTGGCGCGGGCGCGAGGACTGCAACGACTGGTCCATCGGCATCGAACTCGAGGGGCTCGAGGGCGGCTGCTTCGAGCCCGCGCAAGTGCGGCAGCTGGGCCGATTGTTGCAAGCCGTATCACGACGCTACCCCGTGACCGAGGCCGTCGGCCATGAGCACGTGGCGCCCGGGCGCAAGGCCGACCCCGGAGCCGGCTTTGATTGGCGCGCACTGCAAAGGGCATTGGGTCGCGGCAAGCCGCGGCTGCCCACGATCGACACAGCGAGAGCCTGAAACGGCGCGCCTTCGCGGGGCGATTCATGTGGCGGCGCTGATCTTTCAAGGCTGCGCATCGATGCGCGTTGCAGCGCCGCGGCGCCGCGGCCTGCGCGGCGGGGTGGCTGCGTCCGCCAGCGTGCCGTCATGACTGCCTGCAAGCCGCCGCGCCATTCGGGAAGCCCCTGACCGAACACTAGCCGTAGTGGCTTGATGGGGGTCGGCACCCCAGATATAGTGCCTCCAGGTGATAATCCTGTGACAGCAGCCCGGCCGCGCAGCCGGGTTCCCGGTGCGGACTTCGGGCCGCTGCACAGGCCGGCCAGTGGGGACTCGAGGGGCCGCGTGAGCCCAGGAACGCGCCGCGTCTGGGGCATCAAGGGCGGCCCGGCAGCGCCCGCGCCGGTGCGCATCCAGCACCGAAGAATGACCATCGAACAATGACAGGGAATCGAATGCAATCAGTTCAGACCGCCGCGGCGCCAGCCGGCGCCCAGGCCCGGGCCATCGGTGCCACCGCCGGCAATCTCAACACCACGGCCTACACCGGCTACCAGACCATTCGGCGCAACGGCTCCGTTGTGGTCTTCGAGCCCAACAAGATTGCGGTGGCCTTGATGAAGGCCTTTCTCGCGGTGCACGGCACGCAAGGCGCGGCATCGGCCAGCGTGCGCGAAACGGTCGAAGGCCTGACCGAGAGCGTCGTGCGTGCGCTGCTGCGGTCGCGCCCCGGCGGCGGCACCTTTCACATCGAAGACGTGCAGGATCACGTCGAACTCGGCCTCATGCGCAGCGGCCACCACGAAGTGGCGCGAGCCTACGTGCTGTACCGCGAGCGCCGCTCGCAAGAGCGCGCCCGGCAAGTCACGCCCGCGCTCGCCAAGGCCCCCGAGATCCACGTGTTGGACGGCGGCCACCGCGTGCCACTTGACGCCGAAGCGTTGCGCGAGCTGATCGAATCCGCCTGCGCTGGCCTGGGTGCCGACGTCAAGGCCGAGCCGATCATGGCCGAGACGCGGCGCAACCTGTACGACGGCGTGCCGCTCGACGAAGTCTTCAAGGCCGCGATCATGTCCGCGCGCACCCTGATCGAGAAAGAGCCTTCGTACACGCGCGCCACCGCGCGCCTGCTGCTGCACACGGTGCGCCGCGAGATCCTGGGCGAGAACGTCACGCAAGCCCAGATGGCCGAGCGTTACGCCGAGTACTTCGGGCAGTTCATCAAGAAGGGCGTGGCCGCCGAGTTGCTGGACGAAAAGCTGTTGCAGTTTGACCTGGTGCGCATGGGCGCCGCGCTTGACGCCAGCCGCGACCTGCAGTTCGACTACCTCGGCCTGCAGACCCTGTACGACCGCTACTTCCTGCACATCGACGAGCAGCGCATCGAGATGCCGCAGGCCTTCTTCATGCGCGTGGCGATGGGCCTGAGCTTGAACGAGATCGACCGCGAAGCGCGTGCGATCGAGTTCTACAACGTGCTCTCAAGCTTCGACTTCATGAGCAGCACGCCCACGCTGTTCAACAGCGGCACGCGCCGCTCGCAGCTCAGCAGCTGCTATCTCACGACCGTGGCCGACGACCTCGACGGTATTTATGAGGCCCTGAAAGAGAACGCGTTGCTGAGCAAGTTTGCCGGCGGCCTGGGCAACGACTGGACCCGCGTACGCGCGCTGGGTTCGTACATCAAGGGCACCAATGGCAAGAGCCAGGGCGTGGTGCCCTTCCTCAAGGTCGTCAATGACACCGCGGTGGCCGTCAACCAGGGCGGCAAGCGCAAGGGTGCCGTGTGCGCATACCTCGAGAGCTGGCACCTCGACCTGGAAG
>JANPMR010000062.1:0-1954 GCA_031427055.1 Rubrivivax sp. | reverse complement strand
TGCCCGCGGCGCTGGCGCTCAACGGCATCGCGATGAACCTCTCGCGCGTCATCGGCCCGGTGTTGGCCGGCGCGCTGCTGGCGGCGGTCAGCCCGGCGGCGGTGTTCGTGCTCAATGTGCTGCTGGCGGGCGTGGCCTTCGTGCTCATCCTGCGCTGGCGGCACGAGCCGCGCGTGAGCGCGCTGCCGGGCGAGCGCTTCGTGGGCGCCATGCGCGTGGGGCTCAATTTCGCGATGCAATCGCCGCGGCTGAAGATGATCCTGCTGCGCGTCTTTCTCTTCTTCCTGCAGAGCACGGCGTTGATGGCGCTGCTGCCGCTGGTGGCGCGCGGCCTGCACGGCGGCGGCGCCGGCACCTTCACGGTGATGTTGTCGTGCGTGGGCATCGGCGCCATCGTCGCGGCGCTGTACTTTCCGCGCTGGCGCCAGCGCTTCGACCGCGACCAGTTCGTGCGCTACGGCACCTTGCTGCAAGCGCTGCTGTCGAGCCTGGTGGTGCTGGTGCCCGAGATCTGGGTCGCGTTGCCGGCGATGATGCTGCTGGGCGCGGCGTGGATTTCGGTGGCCAACTCGCTGGCTGTGGCGGCGCAGGTGGCGCTGCCCGACTGGGTGCGCGCGCGCGGCATGTCGCTCTACCAGATGGCCTTGATGGGCGGCGCGGCGGCCGGCTCGCTGCTCTGGGGCCAGGTGGCCGAACGGGCCAGCGTGCAGGCCGCCGTGTTGACGGCCGCGGTGTTTGGAGCGGTGGTCTTGCTGGCCACGCGCAAGCTGTCGGTCGAAGGCGGCGCCAACCTCGACTTCTCGCCCGCCGCGCTGGGCTTGGTGCCCGAGCCGGCTTTCGAGATCGGCCCCGAAGACGGCCCCGTGATGGTGACGCTCGAGTACCAGATCGACCCCGCGCGCGCCGCCGACTTCGCCGCCGTGATGCAGCGCACGCGCCGTGCCCGGCTTCGCCAGGGCGCGCTGTCGTGGGGCCTGTTCCGCGACGTCACCGCGCCTGGCCGCTACATCGAGTATTTCGTCGACGAAAACTGGGTCGAGCACCAGCGCCGGCTCGAGCGTTTCACGGCCTTCGATGCTGGCCTGCGCGAAGAGCGGCTGGCGTTCCAGCTCAATTCCGAACCGCCCGTGTTGCGCCGCTATGTGGCCGACGACGGCACCGTGCCGGCCGGCCCGTCACCATAGCGAGATCGCCAGCGCGCGCTCGCCAGCGCCCGCCGGCCGCTGTCGGCACAATCGGCAACCCCCTTCCACGCTTGTTGGCGCGAGCCGACCCCAAGCCCATGCACCCCTTCGACTGGACCACCGGCTACGCCAGCCGCCGCTCGCCTGTCTTCGCGCGCAACGTCGTCAGCACCTCGCACCCGCTGGCCGCACAGGCCGGGCTGCGCATGATGCAGCGCGGCGGTAACGCGGTCGACGCGGCCATCGCCACGGCCGCGATGATGACCATCGTCGAGCCCTGCAGCAACGGCCTGGGCTCCGACGCCTTCTGCATCCTTTGGGACGGCCAGCAACTGCACGGCCTCAACGCCAGCGGCGGCGCGCCGGCGGCCTGGACGCCCGAGTACTTTCACCAGCGCCACGGCGCCGACGCGCGCACGCCGCCCAAGCGCGGCTGGGACTCGGTCACCGTGCCGGGCGCGGTGGCCAGCTGGATGGCGCTGCACACGGGCTTCGGCAAGCTGCCCTTTGCGGACTTGATGGCACCCGCCATCGAGACCGCCGAGCGCGGCTACGCGGTGCCGGTGATCGTGCAACAGAAGTGGCGCAACGCCGCGGCGCTGCCCGAGATCACGTCGCAACCGGGCTTTGCCGCGGCCTTCTTGCCCAAGGGCCGTGCGCCTGCTGTCGGCGAGCGCTTCGCCTTCCCCGATGCGGCGCGCAGCCTGCGCTTGATTGCGCAAACAAAGGGCGAGGCCTTCTACCGCGGCGAGATCGCTGATGCGATCGCA
>JANPMR010000061.1:0-3458 GCA_031427055.1 Rubrivivax sp. | reverse complement strand
AAGCCCCAGTCGCCGCGCATCATGTTGGCGATCCAGTGGAAGTAACGCTGCCAGACCGGGTCGTCCAGGCCGAACTGCGCGCGCAATGCCAAGCGCACCTCGGGCGGCACGCTGGGGTTGTTGGCGAGGTCCTCGAAAGGGTCGCCCGGTGCCAGCGTCAGCACGGTGAACAGGATGACGCTGATGCCCAGCAAGCTGGGCAGCGCGATCAGCAGGCGGCGGACGACGTAGTTGAACAAGCGCGGAGTCGATCAGGAAGTGGGTGTGCGCGATCCAGTGGCCGCGGCGGAACCGGCTTCGCCGGGCCGCTCGCGGCGCCCCCTTCAGGGAGCGCCGCAGGCGCTTCGGGGGTGGGTCAACTGTCTCTGGACCAGAAACCCAGCGACCAGGTGTCGTTGTCCCATCCTGACAGCGGCGCGTTGAGCTTGTTCACCGTGGCCTTGACGCGGGGGCGGTTGACCACCGGGATGATGTGGCCGCCGGCGATCACGAGGTCGTTCATCTTGATGAACATGGCGGCGCGCTTGACCGGGTCGAACTCGACCTGCGCGGCCTTGAAGGTGTCGTCAAACTCCTGGCTGCTCCAGCGGCTGAGGTTGCGGCTGGACCACTTGTTGGCCTTCTGCGAGAGCTGCCAGGACGCGTACTGCTCCATGAACACCTGCGGATCGGGCTGCGTCATGGTGGTGGTGAACATCTGGATGTCGCACCAGAACTTCTGGTAGGTGTCGGGGTTGGCGACGTCGCTGCCGAAGAACACCGAAGCCGTCACGCTCTTCAGCTCGAGCTCGATGCCGGCCTTGGTGCAGGCATCCTTGACGATGGCCTGGGTCTTCTGGCGCGGCTGGCTGACCGAGGTCTGGAAGACGAACTTGAGCTTCACGTCGCCCTTGGCGCGGATGCCGTCGGCGCCCTTCTTCCAGCCTGCGGCCTCGAGGATCTGGTTGGCCTTGGCGACGTTGAACTCGAACTTGTTGTTCGGGCTGCGGTAACGCGGCGGGTTGTTCAGGAAGTTGGCCGTGGCAATGCCGGTGCGGCCGTAGATGAACTCTTGCACGCTCTGGCGGTCGACCAACAGCGCCATCGCGTCGCGCACGGTCTTGTCTGCGAAGGCCGCGTGCCGGCTACTGGCGTGGCCGCGTTCGCCCTCGACTTCTTTCCAGGGATCGGTGACGTTGAGCGAGATGAACTCGATGTCGCTGCCGCCCAGGATCTGCACCTTGCCCTTGCCGGTGGCCTCGAGCCGCTTGAGGATCTCGTCTTCGACCTGCAGGTTCCAGGCAAAGTCGTACTCGGCGGTCTGCAGCACGGCGCGCGCGGCGCTCAGTGCATCGCCGCCGCCCTTGAGCTCGAGCGCGTCGAAGAAGGGCTGGTTGGCCACGTGGTAATTGGCGTAGGCTTCGCCGCGCAGCATGTCACCCGGCTTGAAGTCGACGAACTTGTACGGGCCTGTGCCCACCGGCTTGACGTTGGCCGGGTTCTCGCGCGACTTGGCGCCGATGAAGGGCTCGAACACGTGCTTGGGCAGGATCAGGCCGCCGTTGCCGGTGAGCGGCTCGGCCCAGAAAGGCGTGGCCTTGGGGAACACCACGCGCACGGTGTGCGAGTCGATCTTCTCGACCTTCAGGTCTTGGTAGGTCGCGACGGTGACGGTGGCGGTGGCCGGGTCGCCCGCGTACTGCCAGGTGAAGACCACGTCGTCGGCGGTGAAGGGCTTGCCGTCGTGCCAGGTGACGCCCTTCTTGAGCTTCCAGGTCACGGTCTTGGCGTCGGCGGACAGGCCCCCGTTGGCGCGCGACGGGATCTCGGTCGCCAGCATCGGGATCAGGTTGCCTTCGGCATCCCAGCCGGCCAGCGGTTCGTAGAACACGCGAGAGGCTTCCTGCTCCTTGGTGCCGCCGGCAAAGTGCGGGTTCAGGTGCACCGGGCCCTGCCAGTACAGCATCTTCAGGGTGCCGCCACCGCCGCGCTTGGTGCCCTTGTAGGCCGGCGCGGTCTGCGCCTGCGCGATGCCGGCGTGCATGAGCATCATCGACGCGACGGGCGCCGTCAGGCCCAGGCCGACCATCTGCTGTATGAAGCTGCGGCGCGGCAGCTCGCCGGTGCGGACTTCTTCGATCAACTGGCGCAGTTCACGTTCTTGCATGGGGCCTCCGGGGGATTGAGGGGGTAGTTAGCAGGTTTCGCGCCAAGCAGGCGCAAGCGGGCGCAATCGGGCGTAAGCGGCGCATGCTATCCGCTCGGCAGCGCTCGGCCATCGGGATCGCCCCGAACCCGGCGCGGCGATACTGTGTGGCATGAATGTCCCTGTTGTCCCTGTTGTCCTTGTGCATGGCGCGGCGTCAGCGCGGCGATCACTGGTGCTGGACTCGCCGCATTCGGGCTTTGCGATGCCGGCCGACTTTGGCTCGATCCGCACCGCGGATGAGTTGCGTGACGGTGAAGATTGCTACATCGATGAGCTCTGGCTGCCCGCCGTGGCGCGCGGCGTGCCGCTGCTGGCGGCGCAGTTTCCGCGCACCTACCTCGATCCCAACCGCCACGCTGCCGACATCGACGCGGATCTGCTGGACGCGCCCTGGCCGGGCGACGTGCAGCCCAGTGGCAAGGCGGCCATCGGCAAGGCGCTGCTCTGGCGCACCCTTGATGATGGTCGGCCGATCTACGACCGCCGCCTCAGCGTGGCCGAAGTGCGCGGCCGCATCGAGCGCTGCCACCGGCCGTATCACGATGCGCTCCGGGCCTTGCTCGACGCTGCCCACGCGCGCTTCGGTGTCGTGCACCACATCAATTGCCACTCGATGAACGCGGTGTCTGGCGCGATGGGCGAGGGCGGGGCTGGCGTGGCACGCGCCGACATCGTGCTTGGTGACCGCGACGGCACCAGTTGTGCGCCGGAGTTCACCGCTTTCGTGCGCGAGCGGCTGGCCGATTTTGGTTACGAGGTCAAGGTCAACGACCCCTTCAAAGGCGTCGAACTCGTGCGCGCTTACGCCAACCCTGCCGCCTGCCGCCACAGCCTGCAGCTCGAAGTGAACAAGCGTCTGTACATGGACGGATCCTCGCGGCGCAAGTCCGCTGGCTTCGAGCCCTTGCAGGCGCATCTGATGCAACTGGTCGACGCGATCCTCGCCCGCTTCGCGCCACACGAACCGGGGGAACTGCGCGATGCCTGAAGACGTGATGGTCGAACTCACCGCGCCCGACATCGGCCGCTGGGGCACGGGCAATGCCGGCGTCGACTGGGTGCACGCACTCGACAGCGGCCAGCCCGGCCCGAGCGTGATGGTGCAGGCCCTGACGCACGGCAACGAGATCTGCGGCGCCATCGCCCTGGACTGGCTGCTCGGGCACATCGCCGCCACCGGCTGGCAGCCCCGCCTGGGCCGGTTGACGCTGGCCTTTGCCAACGTCGAGGCCTATTCGCGCTTCGACCCCGACGACCCGTTCTCGTCGCG
>JANPMR010000060.1:0-1740 GCA_031427055.1 Rubrivivax sp. | reverse complement strand
CAGCGTGAAACGATGGTCACCGCCGGCCCGCTTGGCCACGATGTTCCAGCTGGCGTGCAGCAGCGCGGCCAACAGCACGAGCAAGAGGGCGGTCAAGGGCATGCGCCGATTCTGCATGGCGGTGTCGCGGGCTACAGTTGTGGCCATGACAGCCAATCCCATCCTCGTCGAGGCGCTGCGCGGCGGCATCACTGAGTCGGCACACCGCGGCGCCATCGCCATCGTCGACGCCGACGGCGTGCTGCACACCGCCATCGCCGACATCGATCGCCCGATCTTCGCGCGCAGCGCCATCAAGGTCTTGCAGGCGCTGCCGCTGGTGGCCAGCGGCGCGGCGGATCGCTGGGCATTGACCGATGAGGAGCTGGCGCTGGCCTGCGCATCACACAACGGCGAGCCGCGCCACGCCGCCACCGCCGCGGCCATGCTCGCCAAGGCCGGCGTCGATGCCGACGCGCTGGAGTGCGGCGCGCATTGGCCTTATCACGATGGCAGCATCAAGGCGCTGGCCGCGGCCGGCTTGCAGCCCAGCGCGCTCCACAACAACTGCTCGGGCAAGCACTCGGGCTTCGTGTGCCTGGGTTGCATGATGGCCGAAGGCGACGACCGCCGCGCCTTTCTCAAGGGCTACGTCAAGCCCGAGCACCCGGTGATGCGCGAGGTGACGGCCGCGTTGCAAGCCGCCACCGGCTACGACCTGGCCCACACCGCGATGGGCACCGACGGCTGCAGCATCCCCACCTTCGCCATCCCGCTGCGCCACATCGCCCACGCCTTCGCGCGCGTGGCGACGGGCGTGGGCCTGTCGGACGGCCATGCACGCGCCGCGAAGCGCCTGCGCGCGGCCGTCGCCGCGGCACCGTATTTCGTGGCCGGCACTGGCCGCTTCGACACGCGGCTGATGGAGCGCTTAGGAGCACGCGTGTTCTGCAAGGTCGGCGCCGAGGGCGTGCACTGCGCCGCGCTGCCCGAGCTGGGCCTGGGTGTGGCGGTGAAGATGGACGACGGCAACAACTCGCGCGCCTGCGAGGTGGTGTTGGCCGCGCTGGTCGAGCGCCTGCTGCCGCTGTGTGATGCCGATGCCAGCTTTGTGCGTGGCTTGAGCGACCTGCAGCTCAAGAACTGGAACGGCATCGAGGTCGGCCGGCTGCGCGCCAGTGCGGCGCTGCGCGGCGACTGACGGCGTTCAGGTCGCCGCGTCGGGCCCGGCGATGAGCCCCAAGGTGCCTTCGCGGCCCAGCAAACCCACCTGCGTGTAGATGCCGAGCTTGCCGCGTGTGTCCTCGATGTCCAGGTTGCGCATCGTCAGCTGGCCGATGCGGTCGGCCGGCGTGAAGGCGCCCACAACCTTCTCCATGCTCAGCCGCTCGGGCTTGTAGGTCAGGTTGGGGCTCTCGGTGTTGAGCAGGCTGTAGTCGTTGCCGCGGCGCAGCTCGAGCGTCACCTCGCCGGTGATGGCGCGCGCCACCCAGCGCTGCGCGGTCTCGCGCAGCATCATGCATTGCGGGTCGAACCAGCGGCCCTGGTAGAGAAAGCGGCCGAGCTTGCGGCCGTTCATGCGGTACTGCTCGATGGTGTCTTCGTTGTGGATGCCGGTGACCAGGCGCTCGTAGGCGATGTGCAGCAGCGCCATGCCGGGGGCCTCATAAATGCCGCGGCTCTTGGCTTCGATGATGCGGTTCTCGATCTGGTCGCACATGCCCAGGCCGTGGCGGCCGCCGATGCGGTTGGCCTCTTCCA
>JANPMR010000059.1:0-2003 GCA_031427055.1 Rubrivivax sp. | reverse complement strand
TGCATCACCGTCTTCGGTCAGCTGCCGCCGGGCCAGGCCTTGCTGCGCAGCGGCGCGCAGCCGGGCGATGAGCTGTGGGTCAGCGGCACGCTGGGCGACGCGCGGCTGGCGCTGGAGGTCTTTCGCGGCCACATCGCGCTGGCGGGCGATGCGTTCGAGACGGTGCGCCGCGCGATGGAGCAGCCGCAGCCGCGTGTCGCGCTGGGCATGGCCTTGCGCGGCGTGGCCAGCAGCGCCATCGACCTCAGCGACGGCCTGGCGGGCGACCTGGGCCACATCCTGGCGCGCTCGGGCGTGGCCGCCGTCGTCGATGTCGACGCCGTGCCGCGCAGCGCCATCCTGGCCGCGCAGCCAATGGCGCTGCAGCACGAATGCCTGCTGGCCGGCGGCGACGATTACGAGCTGCTGTTCACGGCGCCGCCGTCGCGGCGCGACGCCGTGCTGGCGGCCGGCCGCAGCGCGGGCGTGGCCGTCACCCGCTGCGGCCGAATCGAAGTGGGACAAGGCCTGAGCGTCGTCGACCGCGACGGCCGCGCCAAGGCTGCCATGTGGCGCGGCTTCGACCACTTTGCCTGATGGCAGCGGTTCGCGTCAGTGCCGGCTTCATGCTGCGCCACCCGGCGCACTGGATCGCGCTGGGCTTCGGCAGCGGCCTGTCGCCGCGCGCGCCGGGCACCGTGGGCACGCTGTGGGGCTGGCTGAGCTTTCTGCTGCTCAGCCGCTGGCTCGACGATGGGCAGTGGGCCGTCGTCATCGTGCTGGCGTTGCTGCTCGGCCAGTGGGCCTGCACGCGCACCGCGCAGCACCTGGGCATCGCTGACCCCGGCGCCATCGTGTGGGACGAGATCGTGGCCTTCTGGATCATCCTGTGGCTGCTCACGCCCGCGGGCTTCTGGATGCAGTTGGCGGCCTTCGTGCTGTTTCGCTATCTGGATGCTGCAAAGCCCGGGCCCGTGGGCTGGGCTGATCGGCTGTTCAAGCTGCAAGCCGGCCAGGCCATCGGCTGGCGTCAGGGTTGGGGAATCCTCTTCGACGACCTCGTCGCCGCGGGCTGTACGCTCGTCTTCCTTGCCTTGATCGTGCGCCTGTGGAACTTCTGAGCTTCGACCCCGCCGTGGCCGCGCTGGCCGACGCCTTGCTGGCGCGCGGCTGGCGCATCGCCACCGCCGAAAGCTGCACCGGCGGCCTGATCGCGGCCGCCTGCACCGCGCGCGCCGGCTCGAGCGACTGGTTCGAGCGCGGCTTCGTCAGCTACAGCAACGCCGCCAAGACCGAGATGCTGGGCGTGGATGCCGCGCTGATCGCGGCCCACGGCGCCGTCAGTGAAGCAGTGGCGTGCGCCATGGTGCACGGCGCGCTGCAGCGCGCGGCGGTGCCGCTGGCCGTGGCCGTCACCGGCATCGCCGGCCCGGGCGGCGCCGTGCCGGGCAAGCCGGTGGGCACGGTCTGGCTGGCCTGGGGCACGCCCGGCGCGGTGCACGCCGAACGATTGCAGATCGACGGCGACCGCGACGCCGTGCGCGGCGCCACCGTGGCCGCCGCGCTGGCGCGTCTGCTGCAGGCGGCCAGCCCATGAAGGTGCTGCTGTGCGGCGACATGGCCGCCGACGAATGGAGCGTGTGGCGTGACGCGCTGGCCTACGCCATGCCCGAGGCCCTGTGGCTGGACCGCGAAGCCGCGCTGGCGCTGCCGCTGGAGGTGCAGGCCGCCGGGGTCGCCAACCCGCCGCCGGGCAGCCTGCAGGGCCTGCCGCAACTGCGCCTGGTGCAGAGCCTGTGGGCAGGGGTCGACCGCCTGCTGGCCGATCCCACGCTGCCCCGCGACGTGCCCTTGGCGCGCATGGTCGACCCGGCCATGACCGCGGCCATGGCCGAGACCGCGCTGTGGGCCGTGCTGTCGCTGCACCGCGGCTTCTTCGCCTATGCGCGCCGCCAGCGTGAGGTGCGCTGGCAGGTGCACGCGCAGCGCCGCGCCGACGAGGTGGGCGTGCTGGTGCTGGGCCA
>JANPMR010000058.1:0-6831 GCA_031427055.1 Rubrivivax sp. | reverse complement strand
ATCAGGGCCATGTGGTACAGGCCGTAGATGTCGTTCTTGTTCCTCGCCAACTGGCCTTGGTAGATCACCTCGGCTTCGGCCAGCTTGCCACTTTCCATCAGCCGCGAGGCACGCTCGTGCACCGCCATCAGATGGGACGCGTCGGCGTTTTGCGTCCTCGCCAACCGCCGGTTCCGGGTGGACGACGTTGAAGTTGCGGGCATGGGGGTCGCTGCTCCTGGCTGGAGAGTGCAGGGTCGCCCTTCAAGGGCGGACGCAGGGTGCAAGGGCACCCGATGGGCCTGAAGTCTGAAGCTCCTGCGTGGGAGCCAATGGCTCCAATTCGCGGCGATTTCGGGCGCATTTCAATGCCGCGCGGCCACGGCAGCGCTGAAACAGACCGCGGTCGTCGTGGCTGTTCCGCGCTTTGCCGCGCAGGCCCAGGGCTAAGCTGGCCGCTCCCTTTGTCTGCCCACAGCTCGCACGCACGATGACGCACGCCGCCCCCTTCTTCAGCGTGATCACCGCCACCCACCTGCGCGCGCCGCTGCTCGAGCGCGCCCTGCTCTCACTGCGTGCGCAGACCTGCAGCGATTTCGAACTCATCGTGGTGGCCGACGCGCTTGATGCCGCCACGGCCGAGGTGGCCGCGCGCCACTTGCGCGAGCCAGACCTCTTCATCAAACGCAGTGGCGCGCCAGGGCCGGCGGCCAGCCGCAACATGGGGCTGGACCTGGCGCGCGGTGAATGGCTGATGTTCCTGGACGACGACGACAGCCTGCTGCCGCACCACCTGGCGCACACGCAGCGCCACATCCTGCAGGCCGGCGCCGGCCCGGCGCCGCAGGTGCTGTTCTCCAACGTCGAGGTGGTGACCGAGAACCGCGAGCAAGCCCCGCCCACGCTGCTTTCGCGCGCCACACTCGAGCTTCAGGCGCACCCGGTGTCGAACCTGTACCTGAAGAACTTCATTCCCAACAATGCCCTGGTGTTCCGGCGCGCCTTGCTCGACGCCTGCCGAGTCGACCCGCACCTGGAATCGCAAGAGGACTGGGACTTCCTGCTGGCGGTGTGCGCCCGGGCCTTGCCGTCCTGGTACCCGGGCGGCGGCGCGGTGGTGCACAAAGACTATGTCAACCCGGGCAACCGTCGCGGCACGCAGACGGCGTCCAAAGACAACACCGTCATCGCCGACTTCCTGCACGTCTATCGCCGCTGGCGTGCGCCGACACCCGAGCTGCAGGCGCAGCGCCAGGCGCTCATCAAGTCGGTGGGGCTGGACCTGCCGGTGTCCTGGTTCTGAATCGCGCGCAGCGCCTCAGCCGCGCGGCGACAGCGCCAGGCCCAGCGGCGCCAGCGCCCCCAGGACGGCGGCACCATCCAGCACCTGCGGGTGGTAGGCCAGGCAGTCGGCGCCCACCTGCAGCACCGTGTAGCCCAGGCCCATCACATGCTGCAGCAGCTCGCGCCGCATGGCCTCGAACTGCGGCAGCAGCCAGGCCTCGAAGAACAAGGTGGGCTTTTGCTGCAGCAGCAGGTCAGCGCCGCTTCTGAGCACCTGAAGCTCCATGCCTTCGACATCAATCTTGACGAAGGACACCTCGGCACCCGCACAGATTGCGTCCAGGCTCACCAGCGGCACCCGGTCATGTTCGCTGGCCCACTGCGCGGGCTCGGCCACGCCGGCCACCTGCCCCCGGATCTGCTGCACGTCTTTGTCGAGCGAGACTGAACCCGTGTAGCGCTCGGTGAAAACATCAAACACCGGCACGGCGATGGTCTCGCCGGCGCGGCTGCAGGGCCCGACCGCCATGTTGAGCACACGCACGTTGCGCAAACGGTTGGCCAGCAGGTTGGCGCACAGGTGCATGAACACCATGCGCTGCGGCTCGATGCACAGCACCGGCGTGCCAGGCAGCGCGCGTGCCACCGGGACCGCGAAGACGCCCAGATTGGCGCCCACATCCACCACCATGCCCGGCCGCAGCGGCGCGATGGCCACCGCGATGGCCGAGGCCAGTGGCTCGAACTGGCCGTGCGCCAGCAGGCTGGCCTGAATCGTTTCGCGCGGGTTGCAGATCACGAAGCGGCCCTGCGGTGTGATGGCCACGGGCCAGTCGGCGCCCGGCTCAGTGCGTGGGGTGGCCGGCGCGTCCATCAGCGCACCGGGCTGGATCGGGCCGCGCGCGGCAGGCGCGCAGGCGCGCGGATCGGGAGGAGGACGCTGATCAACATGGTGGGCCACAGCCAGTTCGCAGTCTCGCCGCGGGGGCGACAGGTCGATCGGCTGAGTTGCACGCTGATTCGGGCGCAGATCGTGACCGGCGCGTGCAGTGCACCCGCCGCGGCCCGCCCTCAGCACTACACCGGCCGCACCCCAAACGCCCAGGCCAGCAGTGGAAAGCTCACAAACGCCAGCACCGTGCTGGTCATGATGATGCGCGCCACGCGGCCGTTGTCGGCGCCGTAGCGCTCGGCCAGCAGCGAGACATTGCTGGCACTGGGCAGCGCGGCCGCGAGCGTCAGCACGGTGAGCTGAAAGCCCGACAGCGGCGCACCCAGCGCGCGTGCGGCCAGCGCCAGCAGCAGCACCACCAGCGGGTGCAGGAAGAGCTTGATGAGCGCCACCGGCACGTAGTCGCGCTTGAGCGTGCGCGTGTGGCTGTGCTGACCGGCGCGCCAGAGCACGGCGCCAATGGTGAACAGCGCCACCGGCGTGGCCGAATCGCCCAGCATGCGCACCACGGCGTTGACAGGGCCGGGCAGGCTGAGCTCCATCACCGAGAACACGGCGCCCAGCGCGATGGACCACGGCAGCGGGTTCGACAAGGCGCCGCGCAGCGCGCGCGCCACCGCGGCGCGTGCGGCCTGCCCTTCTTCGGCCGCGCCGTGGCCGGTAGAGGCCTGCGCCAGCGCGATGCACAGCGAGCTGGTGACAAACAGATCGGCCAGCACCGTGCAGATCACCGGCCCGGCCGCCGCCGGCCCGAGCAACGCCACCAGCAGCGGCACGCCCATGAAGCCGGTGTTGGGAAAGGCCGCCACCAGCGCGCCGAAGGCCGCGTTCTTGACCGTGACGCGCTCGTTCATCGAGACCGTGACGGTAAAGAACACGATCAGCAGCGCGGCCGCGAGGTACACGCCCAGCACGGCCGGGTTGAGCAGGTCCAGGATGGGCGTGCTGGCACCAAAGCGGAACAGCAGGCAGGGCAGCGCAAAGTACAGCACGAAGGCGTTGAGGCCGGGAATCGCGCTCTCGGGCAGCACATGGCGGCGCGCGGCCAGGTAGCCGCACAGCACGATGGCGAAGAAGGGCACGGTGACGGCAAGAATGGCCTGCATCTGGGGCGCGAGTATCGCAAGCGGCGCACTCCACACAGTCGGCACGGCGCCCGCCGTTCATCCCACGCGGGCCGCGCTTCATCGGCCGGCGCTGGCACCAGACCGGCGTTTGCGTAAGCTCGCAGGCTTTCCGACCCGAAAGCCCTGACCATGCGTTCCAAGAGCCTTTCCATGCTGGCCAACGGGCTGCGCCGCCTGTGGTGGGCGCTCGACACCAGCCGCCGCGCGCTGCTGAACCTGTTGTTGTTGTTGCTGCTCGTCGCGCTGGCCTGGTCGGCACTGCGCGGCGGGCCGCCCGCGCTGCAGCCCAAGACCGCGCTGGTGCTCGACATCGCCGGCCGCGTGGCCGAGCAGCGCACCGGCAGCAACCGCGACGGCCTGCTGCGCCAGTTCGACCGCGGCGGCAACGAGACGCTCTTGCGCGACGTGCTGGCCGTGCTCGAGGCCGCGGCCCAGGACGACAAGATCACGCACGCCGTGCTGATGCTCGACGGTCTGGCCGGCGCCGGCCTGCCCACGCTGCGCGAAATCGCCATCGGCATCGAGCGCTTCAAGGCCGCCGGCAAGCCGGTGCTGGCCTGGGGATCGGCCTATGACCAGCGGCAGTACTTCCTGGCCGCGCACGCCAGCGAGGTCTGGATGCACCCCATGGGCGACGCGCTGCCCGAGGGCTATGGCCGCTACCGCAGCTACTACAAGGATCTGTTCGACAAGCTGGGCGTGACGGCCAACGTGATCCGCGCCGGCAAGTTCAAGAACGCGGGCGAGACCTTCTCTGCCAACGCGCCGTCGGCCGAGACCGTGGCGTCAGACGCCGCGCTGTTTGGCGGCCTGTGGGCCAGCTACACCGCCAAGGTGGAGGCGGCGCGCAAGCTGCCCGCGGGCAGCATCGCGGCGGCCATCGAATCGTTGCCCGCCAGCCTGCAAGGCAGCGGCGGCGACATGGCGCGCTGGGCGATCGATCGCAAGTGGGTCGACGCCTTGAAGACGCGCGACGAGTTGCGCGCCGCCCTCATCGAGCGCGGCGCCCTGGACGAGGACAAGAAGACCTTCCGCCAGGTCTCGATGGGCGCCTACCTGGACCGCATCAAGCCGCGCAAAGACGGCGACATCATCGGCGTGGTGATCGCGCAGGGCTCCATCAGCGACGGCAAGGCACCCAGCGGCCGCATTGGTGGCCTGTCCACCGCCGAGCTCATCCGCAAGGCGCGCGAAGACGACAAGGTCAAGGCCCTGGTGCTGCGCGTCGATTCGCCCGGTGGCAGCGCCTTTGGCAGCGAGCTGGTGCGCCGCGAGCTCGAGCTCACGCGCAAGGCCGGCAAGCCGGTGGTGGTGTCGATGGGCGACGTGGCAACCTCGGGCGGCTACTGGATCAGCATGGCCGCCGACGAGGTGATCGCCGACGAGGCCACCATCACCGGCAGCATCGGCGTCGTCGCCATGCTGCCCACGGCCGCGGCCGCGATGGACAAGATCGGCGTGCGCACCGGCGGCGCCGGCACGACCTGGCTGGTGGGCGCCTACGACGCCCGCCGCGGCATCGACCCGCGCTTTGCGCAACTCATCCAGGCCAGCGTCGAGCACACCTACCGCGACTTCACCAAGCTGGTGGCCGACGCGCGCAAGACCACGCCCGAGAAGATCGACGCCGTGGCCCAGGGCCGCGTGTGGCTGGGCAAGGACGCGCTGGCCCAGGGCCTGGTCGACCGCCTGGGCAGCCGCGAAGACGCCTTCAAGGCCGCGGCCAAGCGCGCCAAGCTGGCCGATGGCGGCTGGCGGCTGCAGTACGTCGAGGCCGAGCCCGGACGTCTGGCCTGGCTGCTGCGCCGGCTGGGCGTGGCTGTCGATCTCGACGCGGGCATGAGCGCAGGCTGGCAGCAGGCGCTGACGAGCCTGGGCCTGGGCGCGCCGGTGACGGCCGACGTGGCCGCTGATCTGGCCTGGCTGCTGGAGCCGATGAAGGCGCAGCGGCCGTTTGCGGCCACCGTGCACTGCCTTTGCGAAGCGCCCTGAGCGAAGCGCCCTGAGCCTCAGCCGCGCAGCACGCCGGCGCGCGCGGCCTCGACCGTGAAGCGTGCGCTGGTGGTGATGGCGCTGTCAGCGCGGCGTGCGTCGTCCAGCACCTGCAGTTCGGCGCGCAGGTGCTGGGCGTCCAGGCGAAAACGCACATAGCCGCGCTCGTCGCTGCGCGCGTGGTGCACGTGGCCGCGGTTGAAGGCCTGTGCGGCACTCAACTCGCGCTGCGGGCGGCCCAGGCTGCTGATGCTGGTGCCGCAGAACTCACTGGCCACGGTAGGCGCCTTCGGATCATCGAAGTCGAGCTTGAGGTCGGCCACATAGTTGGCGTGCACATCACCGCCCAGCACCACGACGCCGGGCACCTGGCGATCCGCCACCGTCTGCAGCAGACGCCGGCGCGCGGCCGGATAGCCGTTCCAGCCGTCGGTGCCGTAGCGGCCGCCGCGGGCCGGGTCGGCCCACGACCAGTTCGCCATCAGCGTCTGCTGCGCCAGCAGGTTCCAGGGGCGCTCCAGCGACCAGCCCTCGGCCAGCCAGCGTTCCTGATCAGCCCCCAGCAGCGTGCGCCCCGGGTTCGCCAGTTCCGCGCAGCGCGACAGGTCCACCGTGTTGCTGCCGCCCCAGCCCGGCTTGGGGCAGGCCTGCGGGTCGCGCATCTGACGGCTGTCGAGCAGGTGGATGCGCGCCAGGCGGCCCCAGTCGAGCCGGCCGTGCATGCGCATCGCGCCGTCCACCGGCCGCGCTGCCTTGGGCAGCGGCATGTGCTCCCAATAGGCCTGGTAGGCGTCGGCACGCTGCTGAGCGAAGTCGCTTTGCAGGCGCTCGCCCTGCAGGCCGGCGTAGTCGTTCTCGACCTCGTGGTCGTCCCACACCAGCAGCCAGGGCGCGACGGCGTGCGCCGCCTGCAGGTCGGGGTCGCTCTTGTACAGCGCGTGGCGGTCGCGGTAGTCGGCCAGCAGCTTGACGCGGCCGCCGGTGTGGCGGCGCACAGCCAGCGGCGAGCTGCCGTATTCGTAGATGTAGTCGCCCAGGAACATCACGAGGTCTGGCGCGTCGGCCGCCGCGTGGCGCCAGGCCGCGTAGTGGCCGACGTCGTAACGCTGGCAACTGGCGATCATGAAGTTCAAGGTCGACACCACCGCATCGGGCGCCGGCGCCGTGCGCGTGCGGCCGACCGCGCTGCGCTGACCCAACGCGCCAAAGCGGTACCAGTACCAGCGGTCGGGCCGCAGACCGGCGGGCTCGGCGTGCACGCTGTGGGCATCGGCCTCGCGCGCCGTTTCGGTGCCGCGGGCGACGAGCTTGGTGAAGGCCTCGTCGTCGGCCAGTTCCCAGTCGACGTCGACGGCCGGCGGCAGCGCGGCGCCGGTCAGCCGCGTCCACAGCACCATGCCCTGCGCGTGCGCTTGGCCGGACGCCACGCCGAGCGCGAAGCGCGGCACGTCGGCGGCGCGCGCATGGCGCACGAAGAGCGGCGCCACGGCCAGTGCG